>CAZHCK010000026.1:0-30779 GCA_964530915.1 uncultured Cloacibacterium sp.
GTATTAAAAATTCAAACTATAGACTATTTTAATATTTTTTCAATTCTGTAGGAATAGAATTTGATGTAGAATAATAACATCATTATCCTGTCATTTGATTCCCAAATGCAAATTTTAAACAAAAAAAATAAATAGATATGACATTCGACATCAACATGATCAAAAAAGTGTACGAGCGCTACCCTGAACGAATTGCTGCAGCAAGACAAGTAGTACAAAAACCTCTTACACTTGCAGAAAAAATTCTTTACGCTCACCTTTGGCAAGGTAACGCAACAGAAGCTTACGAAAGAGGAAACTCTTATGTAGATTTCGCTCCAGATAGAGTTGCGATGCAAGATGCAACTGCGCAAATGGCGCTTTTACAGTTTATGCAAGCAGGAAAAGCTAAAGTTGCCGTTCCTTCTACAGTTCACGCTGATCACTTAATTCAAGCTAAAATTGGTGCTGATAAAGATTTACAAGAAGCGCTGAACAAAAATAACGAAGTTTTCAACTTCCTAAGTTCAGTTTGTGATAAATACGGAATTGGCTTCTGGAAACCAGGCGCTGGTATTATTCACCAAGTAGTTTTAGAAAATTATGCTTTCCCAGGTGGAATGATGATTGGTACCGACTCTCACACAGTAAACGCAGGTGGTTTAGGAATGGTAGCAATTGGAGTTGGAGGAGCTGATGCAGTAGACGTAATGGCAGGAATGGCTTGGGAACTTAAAATGCCTAAATTAATTGGTGTAAAACTTACTGGTAAACTCAATGGTTGGACTTCAGCAAAAGATGTAATCCTAAAAGTAGCAGGAATTCTTACTGTAAAAGGTGGAACTGGTGCTATTGTAGAATATTTTGGAGAAGGAGCTGTATCTCTTTCTGCAACAGGAAAAGGAACTATCTGTAACATGGGTGCAGAAATTGGTGCTACCACGTCTACTTTCGGTTATGATGATTCTATGAGAAGATATCTTGCTGCAACAGGAAGACAAGAAGTAGTAGATGCTGCCGATAAAATTGCTGAACACTTAACTGGTGATGCTGAAGTGTATGCAGAACCAGAAAAATATTTCGACCAAGTAATTGAAATTAACCTTTCTGAATTAACTCCACACCTTAATGGTCCTTTTACTCCAGACTTAGCAACTCCAGTTGCTGAAATGAGAGATAAAGCTATTGCAAATGACTGGCCTCTAGATATAGAATGGGCTTTAATTGGTTCTTGTACCAACTCGTCTTATGAAGATTTATCTAGAGCTGCTTCAATTGTAGAAGATGCGGTTGCAAAAGGAGTAAAACCAAAAGCTATTTTAGGGATTAACCCAGGTTCTGAACAAGTAAGATATACTGCCGAAAGAGATGGCTTGATAGACACTTTCAAAAAATTTGAAAATGCGAGAATCTTCACCAACGCTTGTGGACCTTGTATCGGACAATGGGACAGAGAAGGCGCTGAAAAACAAGAGAAAAACTCTATTATTCACTCTTTCAACAGAAATTTTGCAAAAAGAGCAGATGGTAACCCAAATACTCACGCTTTCGTAGCTTCTCCTGAGATGGTAGCAGCTGTAGCAATTTCGGGAAGATTAGATTTCAACCCAATTACAGATACATTAACCAACCAAAATGGTGAGCAAGTAAAACTAGACGAACCACAAGGTTCTGAACTTCCAGCAAAAGGATTTGACGTAGAAGATAACGGCTACCAAGCTCCTGCGGAAGACGGTTCTGCTGTTCAAGTAATTGTTTCTCCTACTTCAGACAGATTACAATTATTAGAACCTTTCAAACCTTGGGACGGACAAAATATTACAGGTGCTAAACTTCTCATCAAAGCAGAAGGAAAATGTACTACTGACCACATTTCTATGGCTGGTCCTTGGTTGAAATACAGAGGCCACTTAGATAATATTTCTAACAACATGTTAATCGGTGCTGTAAACTTCTTCAACAAAGAAACGAACAGAGTTAAAAACCAATTAACTGGAGAATACGGTGAAGTTCCTGCAGTACAAAGAGCTTATAAAGCGGCTGGTGTTCCTTCAATTGTAGTAGGAGACCAAAACTACGGAGAAGGTTCTTCTAGAGAACACGCTGCAATGGAACCAAGACATCTTGGTGTAAAAGCAGTTTTAGTAAAATCTTTTGCGAGAATCCACGAAACCAACCTTAAGAAACAAGGTATGCTTGCATTAACTTTCGTAAATGCTGAGGATTATGATAAAATCCAAGAAGATGATACTTTTGATTTCTTAAATCTAGAAGGTTTCGCACCGAATACTCCACTTCAAATTCAGATTACTCATAAAGATGGCACTACTGAAACTATCTTAGCTAATCACACTTACAATGAGCAGCAAATTGGATGGTTTAGAGCGGGTTCTGCACTTAATCTAATTGCTGAAGAAGCTAAAAAAGCATAAGTTTTTTTCATAAATACTAAAAAACCACTCGAAAATTCGAGTGGTTTTTTATTTTATAATATTTTTGATTTATATAAAATTAAAAATTTTCTTCACAAGCATTCCAAACGGCATCATTCTGAGGAACTGGAGCTGTAATTTCTATATTTTCTTTCGTAACAGGATGTATAAATTCTAATTTTCTGGCATGTAAATGAATTCCCCCATCAGGATTTGAGCGTGGCGAACCATATTTTAAATCGCCTTTTATGGGTGTTCCGTTTTTAGACAATTGTGCTCTGATTTGGTGATGCCTTCCTGTTTCTAAATCGATTTCTAAAAGAAGATAATTGTCCAATGCTTTGACAATATTATAAGTAAGAATCGCTTCTTTTGCACCTTCAGTTGGTTTTGGGAAAACAATTGCTTTGTTATTTTTTTCATTTTTTTTGAGATAATGAACCAATCTTTGAGAAGGCGGAATCATTTCCTTGGCTACAACTGCCCAATATGTTTTCTTAATCTCACGGTTTTTCACCATTTGCGTGAGACGAGAAAGCGCTTTAGAAGTTTTGGCATAAATCACCAAACCAGAAGTAGGTCTATCTATTCTATGAACCAAACCTAGGAAAACATTTCCAGGTTTATTATCTCTAATTTTTATGAAATTTTTAATGGAATCTAGCAGAGATTCGTCGCCAGTTTTATCACCTTGAACCAATTGTCCCACTTTTTTATTGATGACTAGAAGGTGGTTGTCTTCATAAATGATTTGAGAAGCGATATTTGAATTCGAGTTTTGCATTATTCTTTTTGAGTGATAGAATATTGATAATCATATATTCCATCATTATGAAAATTACTAATTTCTTTAGCTGTTAATTTAGCTGACAAAAGTCGGAAATTTTCTTTAGAAAAAACATATTCTTCATCAGCAATTAATTGATAGTGTTTCTTTTCCTTTTCCACATCTTGATTAAATCTAAAGATATTATAGTCTTCATCTTCGGCTTTATGCTTGTCAAACTCGTTTTTGACATTGATTTTCAAGTCTTTTTCTTCACTTAAAACAGACAAAACCACTTTAAAAGGCTTGCTTTTTAACCCAAATGGAAAATTATTTCTTCTGGTAAAAAGAGTATTCACCGAATTTTTATTTTCTAAGCCAAAATATCTTGAGAAAACAATTATATCTTCTTCTATGCTAGAAATTATACCTTCAGGATATCTTTTAACCTTTTCAAAAATGTTTTTATCTTTTTTACTCAACAGTTTTTCTTGTTCTGCAATGTTTTTCAAGAGATTTTCTCTTACTTGAGCCAGATTATTGATTTTTTTATAAACACCTAAAGAATCTGTTCTAAAATAAACGGTCACCTGATTTCGGTAAGCTACTTTATTGCAACCACAATCGTTTTTTTCCTCTTTTATTCATTCATGCAGATGTTCATAATTAATAATTTTCCAACTGAAAATTTTATCATTTCCATCATTAAAAAGATAAGTCACTTCTACATCTTGATTCACTGTAAATGGAGCGTGATACGATTTTCCTTTTGGTGATTTAAGAGAAGAAGCTGAAGAAATGTGATACTGGTAAACTTGATTTTTGGGTAAATCTGGAGTAATAAATTTCTTTTCCTGAGAGAAAACACAAAAAGAAATGAATGTGAATAATAAAGAAAGTTTTTTCATGGTTTTAATTTTCCATAAAAATAAAAAAAGTTGAGCAAAAAACTCAACTTTTTATTTATCTAGTAACTTTCGTTCTTATTCGGGAAGGAAACGTCTTTCACATCTTTTACATACTGCGAAACAGCACCTGTAATTTCTGTATAAAGGTCTAAATATCTTCTTAAAAATTTCGGCGAAAATCCTTTATTCATTCCCACCATATCATGATAAACCAGAACTTGACCATCACAATCTGGTCCGGCTCCAATTCCAATTGTTGGAATAGAAATGCTTTCTGAAACTTTCTTAGCTAAGTCAGCAGGAATTTTTTCTAAAACCAAAGCAAAACAACCTAGTTCTTCTAAAATTTTAGCGTCTTTTATTAATTTTTCGGCTTCTGCATCTTCTTTAGCACGTACTTTATAAGTTCCAAACTGATAAATAGATTGCGGTGTTAAACCTAAATGTCCCATTACTGGAATTCCAGCATTGATTAATCTAGAAACAGAATCTGCGATTTCTTCACCACCTTCTATTTTAACAGCATGAGCTCCAGATTCTTTCATCATTCTTACCCCAGATTCCAACGCTTTTTGCGGGTCTGACTGATACGTTCCGAATGGTAAATCTGCAACCACCAAAGCTCTATCTACTCCTCTTACTACGCACTGAGCGTGATAAATCATTTGATCTAAAGTAATGGGCAAAGTAGTTTCGTGACCTGCCATTACATTCGCCGCCGAGTCTCCTATCAAAATAGCATCTACACCACCTGCATCTACCATTTTGGCAGTGGTATAATCATAAGCAGTAAGCATTGTGATTTTTTCCTTATCGAATTTCATTTTTCGTAAGGTTTCGGTCGTCACTTTTTTAATTTCGGAATGTACTGACATGGGAATAAATTTTAAAGAGTAAATGTATAAAAAAATGCCGACTCGCGGTCGACATTTTTGATTTTTATAAAACTACGTGTCCTAATTTTCTTAGTTTTTCGTGGTTTAAGATTTTTAAGTTTCTTCCTTCCACTTCTATGTAGTTGTCTTGTTTAAATTCTGAGATTAATCTGATGGCACTTTCTGTAGCAGTTCCGATTAAGTTCGCAATTTCTTCTCTTGTTAAAGAAATTTTAATAAAACCTTCTGGGTCCGTTCCTAATTTCTGCTCTAGAAGAAGAAGCACTTCTGCTAATCTTTCTCTTACTGTTTTTTGAGCCAAGAAAGTTACTGTATTAGAACTTTCGCCCAATTCGAAAGAGATTTTTTGAAGCATTGCAAAAGACAATTGAGGGTCTACTTCTAGCAAATGAAGAAATACATCTGCAGGAATATAAGTCGCTTGTAAATCGCTCATTGCTTCAGCAGTTGCTTGATAAGCTTCACCAATTAATAGCGCTCTATAACCAATAATATCACCTTCTTTGATGAATCTTAAGATTTGCTCTTTTCTATTAAAACCTAGTTTATAAAGTTTTGCTGTACCACTTTCTATAAAAAAAACACCTTCTACACTTCTTCCTTCCTCGAAAAGAGATTCTCCTTTATTAAAGAAAAGAGTTTGCTTCGCATTGATATATTTAGTGTAATCTTCTTTAGATAGAATTTCCTTAAAAGCCTTGTCATTAAAAACACTTAGAAACTTGTTTTCAATAAAAATTTGTTTTTCTAAAGACATAGATGAATTTTTATGATTTTCGTCAGCAAAATTATCATTTTTTTCTTATTAATCATAAAGAATTTTTGTATTATTTTTGCACATTTAACAAAAGCAGATGGCAGAAAATTGTTTCCATTGTGGACAAGAAATAGATAAAGATAGAATTTTCTTCGATGAGAAGGCATTTTGTTGTAACGGATGCAAATCTGTTTATGAAATTCTCAATGCAAATAATCTCGGAAATTTTTATGAATTAAATAAAAATTCTGGAATTAGACCAGACGAAAATCTTTCTCAATTTGATTATTTAGACACTCCAGAAATTTTCGAAAAAGTAGTAGATTTTTCTGAAGGCAATACTAGTGTAGTTACCTTTAAAATCCCAGTGATTCACTGTAGCTCTTGTATTTGGTTACTAGAAAGTTTACAAGATTTAAATACAAATATTAGATATTCTCAGGTAAATTTCACCAAGAAAACACTGCAAGTTTCTTTTAACCAAAATGAACTACCTTTAAGTGAATTGGCAAAATTCCTTACGAATCTTGGTTATAAACCTGTTATTTCATTAGAAACTGCAGACAAAAAAGAAGCCGCAGTAGACAGAAGTCTCACCATAAAAGTGGCAGTTGCGGGATTTGCCTTCGGAAATGCGATGATGTTTGCGTTCCCAGAATATTTAAACACGGGTTCTTCCGTAGATTTTTGGTTAGAAGAGTTTGCGCCGTTTTTCAGATTTTTAACCTTCTTACTTTCCATTCCAGTGGTAGTTTATTCTGCATCAGATTATTATAAATCTGCTTGGTTTGGTTTGAAAAATAAAATTGTAAATATAGATGTTCCAATTGTCTTAGGAATTCTCGTTTTATTCTTTAGAAGTGTTTATGAAATCGCAACCAATTACGGTCCTGGATATTTTGATACACTTTGCGGATTGTTATTCTTCATGTTATTGGGTAAAATTTTCCAAAAGAGAACATATTCTGCACTTTCGTATGATAGAGATTACAAATCTTTTTATCCAATTGCGGTAACCAAAGTAGATTTCGGGGGACAACAACAAAATATTTTACTTTCTGACATTAAAGTTGGCGATAGAATTTTAGTAAGAAACCAAGAAATTATTCCTGTAGATGCGGTTTTAATTAATGGCGAAGGAAATATAGACAATAGTTTCATTACTGGTGAAAGTGCTACGATTACCAAAAATCCTGGCGATAAAATCTTTGCAGGAGGGAAACAAATTGGTTCTATCCTAGAACTGGAAGTCATCAAAACCGTGAACCAAAGTTATTTAACTCAACTTTGGAACAAAGAAGCCTTCAGAAAAGAAGAATTAGGACTCGATACTTTGGTGAATCAAATTTCAAAATATTTCACATTTATCATTTTAGGAATTACGCTTCTCGCTGGAATTTATTGGTATCAAATAGATTTTGAAAAAATGTTCCAAGTAGTTTCTGCAATTTTGATTGTGGCTTGTCCATGTGCTTTGGCGCTTTCTACTCCATTTACGATGGGACATATCATGAGAATTTTGGGCAGAAATAAAATGTATGTGAAAGATGCTCACACCATCGAAAAAATGGCAAAAATTGACACTTTGGTTTTCGACAAAACTGGAACAATTACCTATAACAAAAAAGCCAACATCAGTTTTGAAGGTCAAGAAATCGCTGAATTTGATTTAAAAAACATAAAATCTTTACTCAAAAATTCTAATCACCCACTTTCTAAATCGCTTTACGGATTTTTAGAAGTAGAAGATGAATATTTACCGATTGAAAACTTCAAAGAAACTGCAGGAAAAGGTTACGAAGCCAAAGTAAGAGGAAAAGTTTACAAAATTGGTTCTGCAAAATTCACCAATCAAGAAGCTAAATCATTAGAAACTGCTGTTTACATAGAAAGAGACGGTGCGTTTTTAGGAAAATATATCTTCAAAAACGAATACAGAGATGGTTTAGCCGAAATGGCTAAAGAACTGAAAGATTATAAAATCCATGTACTAAGTGGAGACAATTCTTCGGAAGAACAAACGCTTAAAAACCTTATTCCAAATATCACTGAAATGAGATTTAGTCAATCTCCGGAAGATAAATTAGAGTACATCAAGTCTTTACAAGATCAGGGCAAAAAAGTAGCTATGCTTGGAGATGGATTAAATGATGCAGGCGCACTGAAACAAAGTAACATAGGAATTGCGATTGCAGATGACACCAATTCTTTCACTCCAAGTTCAGATGTCATCATGAACGGAGGTGTTTTGACACAGTTGCATGACTATTTTGCACTCACAAAAGATGCTATGACCATTGTAAAAATGACTTTTACCATCAGTTTACTGTATAATGTGGTAGGTTTAACAGCAGCAGTTCTTGGCGAAATGTCACCATTATTTGCTGCAATTTTGATGCCTTTAAGCTCTATAAGTGTAGTTGCATTTACCTCATTATCAACATGGTTAAGGTCAAGAAAATACTTCAAATTTTAATAATAAGATAAAAAAATCTTATTTAGAATATTTTTAAATTAACGTTTTTTTAACAGACCATGATGAAAGTCATTAAAAAACATTAATTTTGAAGCGTAAATTCATTTTATATTTGTAAAATCGTGGAAATTCTCTATTTAATGATCATCTGCAGCGTCTCTTTAGCTGTAATTTTTCTAATAGTTTTTATTATTAGTGCCAAGAATGGTCAGTTTGACGATGACGAATCTCCCGCTGTAAGAGTCCTTCTTGAAGACAAGAAGCAAGAAACAGAAAACAAAGAAGAAACAGAAAAAAATTAAAGTGATTAGTTAATATGGAAACACAAAAGTTTAGTTATGACAACAGCATTGTGCGCGCATTTCTTTACGCAATGGTAGTCTTCGGTGTAGTAGGCTTCTTGGTAGGGTTAATCGTAGCAACATTGCTCTTCTTCCCTTCACTTCCGGAATATATTTTCGGTACAGATGATATTACTATTAGTCAGAATAGTAATATTATGGGATTAGTAAAAACTCAAGGCGCATTTGGTTTCGGTAGATTGAGAATGCTTCACACTAGTGCAGTAATTTTCGCATTCGTAGGAAACTGTATTTTCGCAGGAGTTTATTATTCTATTCAGAGATTATTAAAAGCAAGAATGTTCAGTGATGTTCTTTCTTGGATTAATTTCTGGGGTTGGCAATTAATTATCGTTACTGTGGTAGTTACTTTCCTTATGGGAATTAACACTTCTAAAGAGTACGCAGAACACGAATGGCCAATCGATATTATGATTGCTCTAGTATGGGTAGTATTCGGTATCAATATGTTTGGTACTATTGCCAAGAGAAGAGTAAGACACCTTTACGTAGCGATTTGGTTCTACATCGCAGGATGGATTGGAATCACAATGTTACACATTTTCAACAACTTAGAAGTTCCATTATCATTTGCAGGATGGAAATCTTATTCAGCTTATGCTGGAGTAAAAGATGCTTTAGTACAATGGTGGTATGGTCACAATGCAGTAGCATTCTTCCTTACGACTCCAGTACTTGGTTTAATGTATTATTTCATGCCAAAAGCTGCTGATAGACCTGTATTCTCTTACAAATTATCTATCATTCACTTCTGGTCATTAATTTTCATTTACATCTGGGCAGGTCCTCACCACTTAATTTATACAGCTTTACCAGGTTGGGCTCAAGCTTTAGGTACTACATTCTCTATTGCTCTTATCGCACCATCTTGGGGAGGTATGCTTAATGGTTTATTAACCTTAAGAGGAGCATGGGATAAAGTAAGAGAAAATCCTGTTCTTAAATTCTTCGTAGTAGCAGTTACTTGTTATGGTATGGCAACTTTCGAAGGACCACTTTTAGCAACAAAAACTTTAAATAAAATCGGTCACTATACAGACTGGGTAATTGGTCACGTTCACGTAGGTGCATTAGGATGGAATGGCTTCATTGCATTTGGTATGCTTTACTACTTACTACCAATTATGTGGAGAACAAAACTATGGTCTGTAAAATTAGCTAACTGGCACTTCTGGTTAGGTACATTAGGTATTATTTTCTATGCAATTCCTTTATATGTTGCTGGATTTACACAAGGTCTAATGTGGAAACAATTTAACCCAGACGGAACATTAGTTTACAAAAACTTCTTAGATACAGTTACTGCAATTATTCCTCACTACCAAATGAGATTTGTAGGTGGATTATTATACATCTCTGGTTCTATTTTAATGGTAATTAACCTTATTGCAACAGTAAGACAAGGTTCATTCGAAAAAGAAGTTCCAGTAGAAGCTCCTGCATTAGCTAAAATTTCTGACGCTAGAAAAGAAGGAGAAGGAAAACACCTTTGGTTAGAAAGAATGCCATTATATTTAACTCTATTATCTTTCGTGGCATTAGCAATTGGAGGTATGGTAGAAATTATCCCTACATTAACTGTAAAAGATAATGTTCCTACTATCGCATCAGTAAAACCTTATACCCCACTAGAATTAGAAGGTAGAGATTTATACATCAGAGAAGGATGTAACGCTTGTCACTCACAAATGATTAGACCATTTAGAGATGAAGTTGTACGTTACAATGGTAAAAACGGTCAATACTCTAAAGCTGGTGAATATGTTTATGACAGACCATTCTTATGGGGTTCTAAAAGAACTGGACCAGACTTACACAGAGAAGGTGGTAAAAACCCAGATACTTGGCATTTCAAACACATGTTAAACCCAAGAGTTACTTCTCCAGGTTCTATCATGCCAAGATATCCATGGTTAATCTATAACGAACTAGACAGAACTAAAACTAAGGATAAATTAGTATTATTGAAAAATGTATTTGGTCACCCATATACAGATGAAGAAATCAATAATGTAGACAAATTAGTAGACGAACAAGCTGCTAAAATTGTAGAAGGAATCTATTCTGGTGATGCTGAAATCAAAAAAGCATTTGATGCTCAAAAAGCTCAGCAAGGTGCAGCATTTGTTCCTGTAGAAAAGAGAGAAATCGTTGCTTTAATTGCTTATTTACAAAGATTAGGTACAGACATTAAAACTACCGAAGTAAAAACAGCAAGCAATAATTAATAATCTAATAAAGGAGTTTTTTCAATATGATACCAAGTAATATTAAAGATATCTTAGCAAATATAGATAATGCAGGATTCTATCAAACATTGTCTATGATTATCTTTATCATATTTTTCATAAGCACCGTGTTATACGTTCTATCTAGACCGAAAAAACACTACAGCGAAGTTGAAAAAGCTCCTTTAGAAGATGATCATAACAATTAAAAGTTCTAAAAAACAAGAGTCATGAAACATAGAACACCCGTACTTGTAAACATAGTAGCAATATTATTTATCTTAGTATTTTTATTCTACATGTTTATACAAAATACCTCTTTCCTATCTTCTCCTTATTTCTGGGGAACTATTGTAATAGGTATTGTTTTAGCATACATTTTCAATGCTATCGGTGCATTAGCTGAAAACGAAAGATTTAAGCAAATGACCGATGAAGAAAAAGCTACTTTCTTAAAAGAAAAAGAAATACCATATTTCAAAAGAGTATATGATAGTGCTTTCAAAAAACAATCAGATGTTGAAGAAAAAGACATTCTTATTGACCATGGTTTTGATGGCATCAAAGAATTAGATAATCAACTACCAAAATGGTGGTTAGGTCTATTTTACTTTGGCGTAATTTATGCAGTAGTTTATTTAATTGCATACTCAGTTTCAGATTTTGCTCACCCAGACAAAGAATATGAAGCAGAGCACAAACAACAATTAGCAGATATCGCAGCTTATGATGCTGTTACTCCTAAAGCGACTATCGAAACTGCAAAATACAATGCAGATAATATTGCAGAAGGAGAACAAATCTTCAAGACCAACTGTGTATCATGTCACAGTGAAGGTGGAAAAGGAGGAATTGGACCAAACCTAACAGATGATTTCTGGATCAACCAACCAGAAAAATCATTATTCAAAAATGTATTCCACATGGTAGAAAATGGTAGTCCAAATAACCCTACGATGCAAGCTTTCGGTAAAAATGGAGTTCTTAACGGTAACGACATTGAAAAAGTAGCTGCATACATCTACCACATTAACCAAGAAATGCCAGATGCTGCTGGTGGAGCTGCTCCACAAGGAACCAAGGCAAATTGGGAAAAATAAAATTAAAAAATTATATTTGTTATAAAAGAAAATATGAAAAGTTAGTTTTTATAATAAATAACATACAAAAATGGCTAATAAAGAAGAACAATTTGGCGCAGGTCAAGTAATTCATGCAGAAACCTTCAGAGATTCTGTAGCAACTATAGAACAAACTGGTTCTAGAAAATGGGTATATCCTAAAAAACCAAAAGGGAAATTTACCAATTACAGAGATATTGTCACATTCTTTTTATTAGCCGTTTTTTTTATCACTCCGTTTATTAAAATAAATGGAAATGCAATGCTCAAAATAAATATTATCGATAGAGAATTTTTTATTTTCGGGCAACCATTCTATCCGCAAGACTTCTTTATTCTTGCATTAGGAGCAATTACCTCTCTTGTTTTCATTATTCTTTTTACCGTAATTTTTGGTAGAATTTTCTGTGGATGGATTTGTCCACAAACCATTTTTATGGAAGGCGTTTTCCGTAAAATAGAATATTGGATTGAAGGAGATAGAAACAAACAAATTAGATTAGCCAGTCAACCTTGGAATGCAGAAAAAATCTGGAAAAAAGGATTGAAATGGTCTGTATATGTAGTAATCTCTCTTATCATTACTCACTGGATGTTCATGTACATCGTAGGTGTGGAAGACACGCTGAAAATTATGAAAGGAGGACCGGTAGAATACCCTACTAATTTCATTGTAATGGTCATTTTCACAGGATTATTTTACTTCGTTTTTGCTTGGTTCAGAGAGCAAGTTTGTACACTCGTTTGTCCTTATGGTAGATTACAAGGTGTATTGATTGACAAAGAAACCGTAAACGTTTTCTACGATTATAAAAGAGGTGAAAACAGAGCAAAATGGAGAAAAGGTGAAGACAGAAAAGCTGCAGGAAAAGGAGATTGTATCGATTGTAATCAGTGCGTAGTCGTTTGTCCTACTGGTATTGACATCAGAAATGGCCAACAGTTAGAATGTATCAACTGTACCATGTGTATTGATGCTTGTGATGAGGTAATGATCAAAACAGGTTTACCTACAGGTCTTATTCGTTACGCTACAGAAGACGAAATCGAAAAAGAAGAAAAATTCAAATTTACTAATAGAATGAAAGCATACTCGCTAGTTCTATTAGCATTAGTAGGTGTTTTAGGCTATTTATTAAACAACAGAGGTGGTTTAGAAGCTAAATTCATCAAACCAGCGGGAAGTTCTTTCTATGTGAAAGACGGGAAAATTAATAATACCTACAATTACACCTTCCTAAACAAAACTAATGATGATAAACTTGTTACCATAAAAGTAATTGAACCAAAACATGGTGAAGTTATTTTCAGTGGAAACAGTACTATCGCTCTAAAACGTGACAAAATCACCAAAGGAACTGTAAATGTAAGTTTCCCTGAAAAAGAAGTTAACCAACCAAAATTAATTGTTACTTTTGGCGTTTATGATTCTAAAGGAAAGCTTTTAGACACTTTCGAAACCAATTTTGAAGGTCCATTTAAGTTACAATTCTAATTTTTTAAAAAACATTTTTAATGAAATTCACTTGGGGACATGGTATAGTAGTCGCTTTAGGACTTTTTATATCCTTTATTTTATATTTAATTTTCGTTTTTCCAATTGGTAAACAGAATTCTGAATTGGTTACCGAAAATTATTATGAAGACGAATTATCTTATCAAAAAGTGATTGATGCTAAAAATAATGCTGAAACTTTAGCTACAAAACCTCAATATGCACAGTTGCCATATGGAATTAGAATTGCTTTTCCTAAAGATATCAACAATGAAAATGCTAAAATAGAGTACTATTTATACAGAACCAATGACAAAACACAAGACAAAACTGGTTCTGTACAACTAGATGCTGATAATAGCTTTTTAATTCCAAAGAATTTTATGATTCCTGGTTCATATACTCTAAAGGTTTTATGGACTAAAGATGGAAAAGATTACCAAGTAGATTATGATGTAGAATGGAAATAACCCTTATTTTAGCGGCACTAGGTTTAGGTTTTGCAAGCGGATTCCACTGTATAGGAATGTGCGGTCCCATTGCGCTTTCGCTAGGATTGTCTAAAAAACAACAAGTTAATTTCCATCTTCAAAATCTTACTTATCAATTCGGCAGAATTCTCACTTATTCTATTTTAGGAGCCATTGTAGGAATTGTTGGCGAAGGTTTTCAGCTCGCAGGAATTCAGCAATACATCAGCATTTTTGCAGGAGTTTTATTGATGATTATGGCACTTTTCTCTTTCGGAGGAGATTTTGCCTCAAAAATTCCTGCCATTAATAATGCTTTACTTAAAGTTAAAATCAATCTCGGAAAATTTTTACAAAAATCTGATTATTCCTCTCGATTTTTAACAGGTCTATTAAACGGACTTCTTCCTTGTGGAATGGTTTATATGGCTCTTACAGCAAGTTTAGCAGCAGGTGGAATTTGGCAAAGTGCAAGTTTTATGGCCATTTTCGGTTTGGGTACATTTCCGTTCATGTTTGCCACCGTTCTTTTCGGAAATCTAATTAACACGGCAGTAAGAAATAAAATACTTAAGATTGTACCGATTATTATGCTCATTTTAGGCGGTTTATTCATTCTAAGAGGTCTAGAATTAGGAATTCCTTACATCTCTCCTAAAAAAGAGGCTTTGAAGGTAGAAAAGAAAATGAACTCAGAGAAAACTTCAGACGAAAACTGTCACTAATTTTTCTTACTTTTAGCTCAGAATTTTAAAATCAAATGTATGCTTAAAAAATTTACTTTTTGGCTAATTCCACTATTGGCTATTATTCTCCAAGCTTGTGCTGTAGATTCTGTTACCACTTATCATCAAGACAAAACTACGAGCATTTTAATGAATGTAGACATGAAAGAATTGTTGGGTATGGCAAAAAATATGGGTGGCGATTCCGCAAACTCTGATAATAAACTTAAGAATTTTGAACTTTCCCCCAAAAACTGGAAAAATCTTTATGATGTAATGCAAGAAGATGTTCAGAAAAAAGGTGGTGAAATGACCAAAGATGAAGACAGTATTAGACTAATCAAAAAAATGTTTGTAAAATCTAATTTTGAAAATGATGAAATGACAGGAATCTCTTTTAGAATGGATAAATTAACACCTGAAGAAGTTAAAAATTTCTCTAAAAATTCTAAAAAAAGCAATTTCATTAATGCCACAAGTTCTGATAATACCATTTGGGACGGAAAAACATTAACATTAGATACAGAATATTTTAATCCTCAAACTTTTTCTGAAACCTTAAAAAAAGAAATGGCTTTAGAAGCTAAAACGGATTCAGCAAAAGCAGAATCAGAATCTGCAATTGCCATGATGAAGATGTTTAATACTAAATTCAACAACAAAATTAAGTTTGAAACTAAAATAAAATCCATTCAAGGAAAACACGATTGGGTAAAGAAAATAGACGATTATACTATTGATATGTCTTTCTCTTTTGAACAACTTTTTGACGAAAGCCTCAAATTAAACGATAAAGACAAAAAAGTAATCATCATTACAGAATAAAAATAAAAACCACCGAAATTTCGGTGGTTTTTTATGTTGAAAATATTTCTAATTAAAATTTTAATCAATCATTTCAAATCTAGCGTATTCCGCTACTTTTTTCGGTAACTTAATTCCGCCTTCTACTTGATTGTTTTCTAACAAAGCAGCCATAATTCTAGGCAAAGCCATTGCAGAACCGTTTAATGTATGTGCTAATTGCGTTTTTCCGTCACCTTTGAATCTGCATTTTAAACGATTCGCTTGGAAAGTTTCAAAATTAGAAACAGAAGAAACTTCTAACCATTTTTCTTGTGCCGCACTCCAAACTTCGAAATCATAAGTCATCGCAGAAGTGAAACCTTGGTCGCCTCCACACAATCTTAAAATTCTGAAAGGCAATTCTAAATCTTCTAAAATAGATTTTACGTGCGCTACCATTTCTTCTAAAGCTGCATAAGAATTTTCTGGTTTTTCTATTCTTACAATTTCTACTTTTTCGAATTGATGTAATCTGTTCAAACCACGAACATGAGCACCATAACTACCCGCTTCTCTTCTGTAACATTGTGAGAAAGCAGTATTCTTAATTGGCAAATCTTTTTCTTCTAAAATCACATCTCTGTAAATATTCGTTACGGGAACTTCTGCAGTTGGAATTAAATATAAATCATCAATTCCTACGTGATACATTTGGCCTTCTTTATCAGGCAATTGTCCGGTTCCATAACCAGAAGCTTCATTCACAACATGAGGCGGATTTACTTCTAAATAACCTGCATCTGTATTTTTATCTAAAAAATATTGAACCAAAGCTCTTTGCAATCTCGCTCCTTTTCCTAAATAAACTGGGAAACCTGCACCAGCAATTTTTACACCTAATTCAAAATCAATTAAATTATATTTTTTTGCCAATTCCCAATGCGGAATAGCACCTTCTCCCAATCCATGAACTTCGTGAGACTGATAAACGATTTCGTTATCATCTGCAGAAACACCAGCTTTAACTAAATGATAAGGAATATTTGGAATTTGGTATAAAATATTAAGCAACGAAGTTTCTATTTCAGAAAGTTTTGTAGTAAGTTCTTTGGAAGACTCTTTGTATTGAGCCGTTTTAGATTTAGCAGCTTCAGCTTCTTCTTTTTTTCCTTCTTTCATTAAAATTCCTATTTCTTTAGAAATTTTATTGATTTCAGCCAATTGCGAGTCTAATTCTTGTTGTGTTTTTTTACGTTCGTCATCTAATTGGATCGCTTCATCTACCAACTCTAATTGCTTAAAATTTCTTTTTTTAAGACCTTCTAAAACGCGTTCTTTTTCTTCGCGCAAAAAACTTACTTGTAACATCTTATTTGGTTTGAGATTTAAGATTTGAGTCTGAAATAAAACTCAAATTTTAATGATTTATGCAAATTTACGGAATTATACCGATTAGTAATTTATAATAGTCCAATTAAAATTGTCCTAATAAATAATCTATCGGCATTCTACCAAAATTATTAGATTATTTATCATCGGAATTGGTATCATTTTACGATATGAATGATGTTTGGCTGTCCTTCCACTTTAGAAAACGAAAGTTTATTGTTATACCAAACTTTGGAGACTTGAAACAAGTTAGGAGACCAATTGTACTCTACCTTCACTGTATCTACATCTGTTACCGTTTCTTTATTTACTATTTTAGAAAGATTGATGTAAAAATCAGATTGATACGTTTTTTGACTTGCCGAAATAGAATCCTTTAAAATTCTAACCGCACCAGTTGCATAATCTACATAAGCTATCGTGTCTTGGTCTTTTTTGACGGAAATTCCTGTAATATCTTGCAAAGCTCTATCCGCATTTAAATCCTGAGCTCTCACTGCGGTAAAACCTCCAGGAATATTGGTATTGAGCAAATCTTGTCCAGAAGCATTTTTAATGTAAATATTAAGAACTTGGTCTATTTTCTGCAAGTCGCTTTCATCTTCTCCTCTACAAGAGCTAAGAAAAATTAAAATCCCTAAAATGATTAATCTGCTGAACTTCATATTGCAAAGATAATATTTTACAATTTTGGAGCACGATAAACCAAATAAAAATAGCTTATCATTTGAAAAATTCCAATAAAAAATAAATTGACTAAACTTAACCAAGCTACTCCTTCTATACCAAAATTAGAGATAGTTGGTTTTATTAAGACTAACAAAGATAGTATAGAAATCAATGCGGCTATTAAATTGTAAATAGATTTTCCTTTTGAAGCCAATAAATATCCAAATGGTGTTCTCAGCAATAAAACACTGATAGAAGCAACGATTAAAATTTTAAAAACTTTAGGATTTTCGGCATAATCATTTCCGAATAAAGTTAAAATATATTCAGCTCCAAAATAACTTACGGCAAATATTAAAATGGTTATGGGAACCATTAGTTTCCAAAAATTGAATAAAAATTGCAATTGATATTGATTATTTTGATGATTTTCACATAATTTAGGATAAGCAGCTTGAAAAAATAATGCGGCTAAAAAAAATAAATTAAAAGGAATAATAGAATAAATTCTATAATGTGCCACAGCAGAATTATCTAGAAAAATCCCGATAAAAAATACATCTAATAAAAAAATAAGTTCAGAAACTTGATTGGTAAAAGCCATTGTAACACAGAATTTCCAAAAGCTTTTTTCGGTGAAATTTTCAAATAGAGTTCTATCAAAAGAAATTCTAAATCGATGAATAAACAAAATCACAAATGGTGATAAACAAAGGCTGAAAATATATCCCGTCACTCCAAAAAAGTAAGCTAAAAGAACTGCTGAAACAAGTAACAAGATATTAGAATATATTTCTATCTGCCCAAATTTCTTATTGTTATGAAACCCTCTAACTTCAGATTTTGCTTGGTCTATTAAAAAAATACCAAATAGTCTGATCATGAATAAACTAACAATTAACAGCTGATTTCCATTTCCAAAAATAATAAAAGCCAAAACCAACATGATTAAACTCAACAAAATATTGAAAATCAAACCATAAGAAAAAGAATATGCAATGATTTTTTGTTTTTCTTTATTCTCTTTTTCTATAGCAGCATATCTTAATGCACCATGTGAACTCCCAAATCCAACAAATGGAATGAAAAAGCCAAGATAATTTAAACCATACATTACCCAACCTAAATCTTCCTTAGATAAAATTCTCGCCATAAAAAGCGTCAATAAAAAAGCTGCAATCTTTGATACAAAGAATGATGAAGCTACCCAAATTCCGCTTTGTTTAAAAAAATTAGATAGAAATTTTATCATTTTACAAGGACTTGCTTATAAATTTCAGAAAATTTTTCGGCGATTACGGAGTTAGAGAAATTTTCTACAACATATTTTCTTAAATTTTCAGAAGATTCTGATTCTACATGTTTTTCTAACATATTTTTCATGGCTTCTAATAATTCTTGACCATCTTTTTTCTCTATTAAAACACCTCTTTTTTCATTTAATAATTCAGAAATCCCACCCACTTTTGTAGCAATAACAGGAATTCCAGAAGCTAAACTTTCTAAAATCACACAAGGTTGATTTTCATAATCACTGAAAAGTACAAAACAATTCGCTGCTTTCATTTTTTCAGAAACTTGTTCTAAATTAAGCATCCCGAATGTTTTGATATAATCTTCCGCATTATTCTCACGAATAATTTTTTGCAAAGGCTTCAAATCGCCATCACCACCAATTTGTAATTCGAATTGGGGATTTATTTGATGTAAATCTATGGCTGCTTTGATGATTTTTTCAGGATTTTTCAGTGCAATAAGATTAGAAATATGTAAAAAAGTGAACTTTTCAGATTTTTCAAATTTTGGCGAAAACGAATCTGTATCTACGACATTTCCTACTACTTTCATACGAGTAGTGATTCCTAATTTTCGCAAACCTGAAATTAAATTCTCGGTAACAGGAAGAATGAAAGATGCTTTTTCAGCAATTTTTTTTGCTAAAAAACGAGCAGGTTTAGAAATTTTAGCATGATTCAGTTCTTGAAAAATTGACCAATGCTCTGAAACCACATATGGAATTCCGTATTTTCTTTTCAAGGAAACTGCAAAAAGCATATTGTTATGCAGAATATTTCCGTGAACCAAATCTGGTTTTTGCATTTTTTTGAAACCCAATTGATAGGCTTTCATTCTTCTCAAAAAATTCTGCAAAGGATTATTGGAATTTTTGTAATACACAATCAATGTTCTGATTCCATTGATAACTTGATCATCAAAAATGAATTTCTCCTTTTGATTAAAATCGCCAATCGCATGAAGAACTTCCACATCATGAAGCAAAGAAACGGCTTCTGCATGACGCTGCACAAAGTTTCCATTCGTAGGTTCTAATTGATTAGGAAACCAAGACGAAATGAAGAGAATTTTATGTCGTGTATGAATACTCAAACAGATAGTTTTATACAAATTTAAAGAAAACTTTCTAGGAAATAGATTTTGACTAAAATCAAATTGTAGTTTGAAATAAAAAAGTCGGGATAAAAAACCCGACTTTTAAAATTTATTTAATAAAACCAGCCCAACTTCGCTTGAAAGGAAGTAAAAAGTCTGATAAATAATTTACGTAAGTGTCTTTAGAAAAATCAAAAACTTCTACTTCTTCAGAGATTTCGCCATTTCTTACCGCTGTTCTAAAATCGGTCAGTTTCATGGTTTTTACTTCACCATTTTCCTTGTAACAAGCTTTCATTCTATCAAAAATTCCTAATTGATATTCTGCCTCTATTTCTCTCATCACACCGTTTAGAGAGTCCATAGAACAACCAGAAGCCTGTACTTTTTCTTCGTCTACTGTAATAATGATAAATTGCTTGTGGTCTATTTTAAAAGAAGACGTTAAGCCTTTCCCATGCGCATTCCAAGTAGGAAGAAAATCATACAATTTCTCCGTGATTTCCTTTACTTCTTTAGCGGTCAAAGCTCTAGAAGCAGGATAAATAATTACTTTGAAATCATTGGTTTCTACTATGGTTGATTCTTCTATTTTCATTTTTAAATTTATTATTACTTTTTCAGATTTATTAAACTTGAAACACCAAGAATTATTAACATAACGCTCGAAATATTTCTGAAAATCCTACTACTTTTATCAAAATCAAAACCATTTACATAAAAATCAATTACTAATGATATTAAACTTATTATTATCAAAAAATATGCAATCTGTTTTGTCATTTTTGATAATTAAGATTATAAATCCTCTGCTTCAGCAATTAATTCTACGATGTCTTTTACCTCTACTTCTTCATTTTTGTTGAAGTGTTTTACACCATCTGTCATCATCGTGTTACAGAAAGGGCAACCCGTTGCTACTACTTTTGGATTTAGCGCAAGTGCTTCTTCTGTTCTTTCGATATTGATATCTTTATTGCCTTTTTCTGGTTCTTTAAACATTTGTGCACCTCCAGCTCCACAACATAATCCGTTGGTTTTGCAACGCTTCATTTCAACCAATTCTGCATCTAATTTTTCTAAAAGAACTCTTGGAGCTTCATATTCATCATTTGCTCTTCCTAAATAACACGGATCGTGGAAAGTGATTTTTTTACCTTTGAAAGCGCCACCTTCTATTTTTAGTCTTCCTTGTTCCATCAATTGCTGAAGCAACTGAGTATGGTGCATTACTTCGTAATTACCACCTAAACTAGGATATTCGTTTTTTAAAGTATTGAAGCAGTGCGGACAAGCGGTTACGATTTTCTTTACTTCGTAAGCGTTTAAAACTTCTATGTTCGTCAATGCCATCATCTGGAAAATGAATTCATTTCCAGCTCTTTTTGCAGGGTCTCCAGTACAAGATTCTTCTTGACCAAGAACTGCAAACTCTACTCCTACTTTATTTAAAATTTTAGCAAATGCTTTGGTAATTTTTTTGGCTCTATCGTCAAAACTTCCTGCACAACCTACCCAAAAAAGAACTTCTGGAGATTTTCCTTCGGCAGCATATTCTGCCATTGTTTTTATAGTGAAATCCATATTGTAAATATGCTAATTTGTTAATTTGCTGATGTGTTAATTTTCGCATCAACACATCATCTCATTGTCACATTAATTTTCGTTTGCCCAATTTAATCTGTCTGCTTGGTTGTATTGCCAAGGTGCAGCATTGTTTTCAATATTAGTCATCATCATATTCAATTCTTGTGGCGCAGCAGATTGTTCCATAACTAGGAATCTACGCATTTCTACAATAATTGAAAGTGGATCAATTAATACCGGACAAGCTTCTACACAAGCATTACAACTTGTACAAGCCCATAATTCTTCTTTGGTAATGTAATCGTTTAAGAGTTTTTTACCATCATCTACAAATTTTCCGTTTTTGTTGATGTTCTTGCCTACTTCTTCTACTCTGTCTCTGGTAGACATCATAATTTTACGTGGCGAAAGTTTTTTACCTGTAATATTTGCTGGACAAACTGCAGTACATCTACCACATTCTGTACAAGAATAAGCATTCAGTAACTGTACTTGATTCAAATCAAAAATATCTTCGGTACCAAATTTAGCAGGAGGTTCTGCTCCTTCTGGTTGTGCTGCATAAGGATCTGCATTAGGATCCATCATTAATTTGATTTCTTGAGTTACAGATTCTAAATTATTGAACTTACCTTTTTTCTCAAGATTAGCATACCATGTATTCGGGAATGCAAAAATGATGTGAAGGTGTTTAGAATAATATAAATAGTTCATGAAGAACAAAATTCCTACGAAATGGAACCACCAAGCTCCTCTTTCTATGAAATGTAAAAAACCATCACTGAAACCGAAAGATTGAAAAATCGGTGCAAAGAGATTTGATGAAACTGGGAAACTTCCGTGTGCTGCTAAAACGCCATTTTGCTGAAGCAACCAATCTGCTGCATTCATTTTGAAAAAAGCCATCATTAAGCAGAATTCTATCACCAAAATCCAATTCGCATCATTTTTTGGCCAACCTTTTAGGTCAATAGAAGATAGTCTAGGAATTTTAAGACCATTTCTTCTGATGAAGAATGCTACTACAGCAATCACTACTAACGCAGCTAAAACTTCTAATGTAGCAGTGAAAATTCCGTAAAGTGTATCTCCAAAAATTGAAGCTAAGAAACGGTGTGTACCGAAAATTCCATCTACAATGATTTCAATTAATTCAATGTTGATAATCACGAAACCTACATAAACAATCATGTGCAAGAATGCTGCAACTGGGCGTTTTTTCATTTTGCTTTGCCCGAGAGCAACAGTTGCCATTGTTTTCCATCTTTCTGAAGGGTTATCAGAACGATTGATTTCTCTTCCTAGTTTTATATTTCGGTAAATTTCTTTTAAACTTTTAAAAAACAGACCGAAACCAGCAATGAGTAAAACAAGGAATAAAATATTGTCTAAATATTGCATAGTTATTTTTTTCTCTTTTTCAAAAATACGTTAATTATTTCTTACCAAAAACAGAAATATTTATGTATCGCTTAGGATTTTCTTTCAGGTCTAAAATTAGACTATTAAGGTTCTCTGAGGTTTTATTAAGATTATTATATAATTCCTCATCTTTAGCCAATTTACCAAGGCTTCCTTCTCCATTATTAATCCCAGAAATTACTTGATTGAGTTTATTAGAAACTTCTGAAAGTCTTTCAACCGTTTGATTAAGTTGTTTTGTATCAATACTTTCTGCGACTCTACCATATTTTTCTACAGCAGCATTCGCAGAAATCATAGTTTTATTAGCATTATCAAGTACATTCTCTACTCTACCTTGACTAGAAGCCAATAATCTATTGGTTTGGTCAGAAGTATTTTTGAAAGAAGCAACTGTTTGGTTAAGACTTGCCAAAAGTATTTTAATTTCTCTTCTGTTTTGTTCGTCTACAATTTTATTGGTCGCTGCCATTGTAGAGTCTAGTTTAGTTAAAACACTTTGCACTTGATCTTTTACAGGGCCTACTTGCGAAGATAAACTTGCCATCAAAGAAGATTGAAAAGTTCCTCTTAAAGTGTCCCCATCTTTAGCAAAAGGTGCTTTATCATAAACCAAATGAATTCTTGCTTGTTTACCAGACATAATTCCTGGTTCAAAGATTTCTACAGTAGAATTTTTAGAAAAATTAAAACCTTTATCCACTAAAACTTTAACCACAAAATAAATGGTTCCGTCTTTGGCTGTTTGTGGAAGGATTTTATCTACCTGTCCTACTTTCAAACCGTTGATAGAAACTGGATTAGACTGCTCTAAACCGTCTACATTATCGAATTTTGCGTAGTAAATATTATCTGATGTAAAGAAACTTTTCCCCTTCATAAACTGGAAAAGAATAACGAATCCTACGATAGCTAAAAGTGCTATCAAACCTGCTTTTATTTCTTTAGTGTATTTCACAATTTTATGAATTTTTAATCAGCAAATATACTACTTTTTGAAGTAATGGTAGTTTCAATATTTCTGCATATTGTTATAAAAAAAGCGACTTTTTCTATAAAAAGTCGCTTTTAAATATTTATGAGAAGAATTATTGAGCTTGAGAAGTTTTATCCCACACTTCAACTCTGTAATCTTCTATCTTAGCATTGTCTTGTAAACTCTTCATTAATGATTGGCTAAACATTTGAGCACCTTGCTGTTGCATTGCTTGCATGATTTGTTTAGCATCTCCTGGTTGTTTGTTTAAAGTAACCGCTTTTTGAGTTACTACAAATACTCCAGTTGCACCTTCTACTGGTTTAGAAGTTTTACCTTTTTTAACACCAAATGCAGCTCCAGCTACTTTAGCTTCCATAGCTCCTCCTACAAATGGAGAGAATAAGCTTACTTGCGAAGATTGTTTAGTTGTACCAAACAATTTAGCAATTGCATCTAAACTTGTTGCTTTGCTAGCAGTAATTTTTTCAGTGATTTTTTTCGCTAACAATTGGTTTCTTACAATCGGTTCTACTTGTTCTCTTACAGATTCTGGATCTGCAATTCCCGCTTCTTGTTTACCGTTTAAGTACACTACGATGTAGTCACCATTACCAGTTGTAAAGATATTAGTTTCTCCTTTTTCTCTTTCTTTATTAAAAGCCCAAGCTAGAATTTCTTCGTCTTTATCTGTTCCTAAACCTTGGATTTGACCTTGGAATCTTTTTACAGATTTTGGATTTTGGAAATTGAAATTTTTCTTTTTCGCTCCGTTTGCAAAATCATTGAAAGATTTCCCTTGAACTGATTGAATAAAAGTATTTGCTTCTGTATATACTTTGTTTTCTGTTTCTTTAGAAGCTCTGATGTCTTTTGCTAAGTTTGCAATTTTGTAAACTGGCATTTTATTTTCGTTAACAATAATATGATAACCAAAATCAGTTTCTACTACACCTACAGCTCCTTTTGGATTTCCTTTAACCCAATCTCCGAAAGGTTTAGCATAATTATTATCATTATCTAAAATCCAACTTAACATACCTCCTCTTTGCGCAGCACCTGGTTCATCAGACATTTGCACATACTCATTGAACTTCATTGGGTCAGCTTTTACTAGTGCTCCAATGCTATCTGCTAATTTTTTAGCTTCTTCTTTGGTTCTTGTTTGCTTTTCATCTGCTCTCATTGCGCCCTTGTATGCAAACAAAATGTGTTTAGGCATTGTAGCGCTGCTCTTTCCTACTAATTTGGTCACATAATATTTGTCACCAGATTTATAAGGTCCAAAAAATTGTCCTACAGAAGCACCTTTTACAAAAGCTTGCGCTTCTTGAGGAATTTCTTGGTCAGAAACAAATGAATATTTAATTTGTGCTTCAGAGTTTAATTCTACGAACATAGAATCGTTCGGAGTATTTTTGAAACTTTCTAAACCATTACCATTATCTACACCTTCGTTGTAAAGTTTGTTGATTTCTTTAAGTGCTAAAGCATCATCTGCTGCACTTGGCTTTGCTGGAAAATATACAATTCCTAAGTTTCTAGCAGCTTCAGATTTAAACATCACAGGATGTTTTTTGATATAATTTGCTAAATCTTCAGTAGTAACTTTTACTGGATTTTTAGCAGCAAAAGCAGCATAATCTACTTTCACGAAGTCTATATCAGCAACTTCGTCTCTTTGCTTCATTAATTCAGCAGCTTCTTTTTTGTTGGCTGTAATTCCTGTAGTAACGTTTGCAAAAAGCTGTCTTGCCATCATTCTGTATTGTATAGCTTTTTTAGCTTTTAACCATTCGTTATATTGGTTTACGTCTCCACTATTTTTAAGTTCTTCAATTTGCTTTTTGATATCAGCAACTTTGAAGTTTCCTTTTTCGTCAAAATTCTGTGGATTCTGTTCTTTAGAAAACATTGGGTCAAATTGTAATTGATTCCAGAAAATTTCATCTGTAATTTTTAACCCCATTTTATCAAACTGTTGTTCGATTAATTTAGACTGTACCAAAATTTGCCAAGCCTGTTCTTCTAAGCCTTGCTGTGGTTGCCCTTGAGATTGTTGTTGTAACAAACTTAATTGGTCATTAAATTCATCACGAGTGATTTCTACACCATTTACCTTTCCGAGAATATTTGGATTTTTACCAAACATTTTTTCAAAACTATCAGGATTTACTAGAAAGGCAAGTAAGCCTATCGCAACCATTCCTAATAATAGCCAAGGTCTCTTTCTTATTGAAGCTGTAATTGACATTTTATATATAAGTATTTAAAATCAGTGTGCGAAAATACATAATTTTAAGATAATAGAGAAATTTTATCACTCATTTTCATTCGTTTATATTTATTTTTTTTAAGGATTTTACAGAAGTCTATTTGGTAAATATTTCACAATCGACCACCACTTTGAAAATCAGTTCAGTTTTCTAAAATAAAAAAAGGAAAATTTGTCCATAAAAACTCTTGGCATAGCTATTGCGAATATTATAGTACTCTTTATTTTAGGCAAGAAAATTTCGAATCTTGTCTTGGTAATTGATTTATATACTTTAAAAATGACAAATTGTCATTCTAATTTTTAGATTATGATTGAAATAGAAGATATCGCTTTTGAAAATTTTTTAGACGAAAATTTTAGCATCGTAGCAAACGAAGAAAAACAAACCAAAGAAGAAAAAGCGCAAGAGATTTTTCCGATTCTACCCGTTAGAAATATGGTGATGTTTCCGAAAGTGGTTATCCCAATCACTGCGGGAAGAGAAAAGTCTATTAAATTATTAGAAGAAGCACAAAAAAATGGTCAACTGATAGGAATTTTGAGCCAAAAACTCTCTCACCAAGAAAATCCTACCGAAAAAGACCTTTACCAAATAGGAACTATTGCTAAAATCATTAAAATCATCAAACTTCCTGATGGTAATATTTCTGCAATCACGAGAGGAGTTCAGCGCTTCAAAGTGAAAAATTTCATTGAAACCGAACCTTATTTCACCGCGGAAATAGAAAAATTAAAGGATTCTTCTACCAAAAAGAAGGAAGAATATGAAGCTTTGATAGACAATATCAAGGACTTAGCAATTAAAATCATAGAAATAGACCCTAACATTCCTGGTGCAGCTAATTTTGCCATCAGAAATATTGAAGGACAAGAAGATTTACTGAATTTCATCTGCGTAAATGCTAATTTCTCTTCGGAAAACAAACAAAAACTTCTGGAAGAAAAATCATTGATGAAGCGTGCAGAATTATGCTATGAACTGATGCATGATGATTTCAGAAGATTAGAACTTAAAAATCAAATTCATCAAAAAACTTCTCGCGATTTAGACAAACAACAGAGAGAATATTTCCTGAGCCAACAAATTAGAACGATTCAGGAAGAATTAGGTGGTGGAACGGAAACGGATGTAGATGAACTGAAGAAAAAAGCAGAAAAAATTTCTTGGAAACCAGAAATTCAGGAACATTTTGAGAAAGAACTAAAAAGACTTCAGCGCCATAACCCTAATTCGCCAGATTATAATGTACAGAGAAATTATCTAGATTTCTTCACAGATTTGCCTTGGAATTCTTATTCTAAAGACATATTTGATATTCCAAAAGCTGAAAAAATCTTAAATAAAGACCATTTCGGTTTAGAAGACGTCAAAAAAAGAATTTTAGAACACATGGCAGTTCTGAAATTAAAAAACGACATGAAATCTCCGATTTTGTGTTTAGTTGGTCCTCCTGGAGTTGGTAAAACTTCCCTAGGAAAATCTATTGCAGATGCTCTTGGCAGAAAATACGTAAGAATGAGTTTGGGAGGTCTCCATGACGAATCAGAAATCCGTGGACACAGAAAAACATACATCGGTGCAATGGCGGGAAGATTATTGCAAGCCATCAAAAAAGCGGGAACTTCTAATCCAGTTATCGTTTTAGACGAAATAGATAAACTGGGACAAGGAATGCATGGCGACCCTAGTTCTGCGCTTTTAGAAGTTCTTGACCCTGAACAAAACCACAGTTTCTATGACAATTTCTTAGAAATTGGGTATGATTTGTCAAAAGTGATGTTCATTGCTACAGCCAATTCGCTTTCTAGCATTCAAACGCCATTGTTAGACAGAATGGAAATCATCCAACTTTCGGGTTACACGATTGAAGAAAAAGTGGAAATCGCAAAACGCCATTTGATTAAAAAACAAATGGAAGAAACTGGATTGCAAAAAGACGCTTATAAACTAGGAAATAAAGAAATTGCACACGTAGTAGAAGCTTTCACCAGAGAAAGTGGCGTGAGAAATTTAGAAAAACAAATCGCCAAAATTTCTCGTTGGGTTGCGTTACAAATTACCATGAATAAAGAATACGACCCGAAAATTTCCATTCAAAAAATAGATGAAATTCTTGGTGTTCCGATGTCTAAAAACTTCTCAGAAATGATGGATGTTCCAGGTGTAGTTACAGGCTTAGCTTGGACTTCGGTTGGTGGTGATATCTTATTCATAGAGAGCATTTTAAGTAAAGGAAAGGGCAATCTTACCATGACAGGAAATCTAGGAAATGTCATGAAAGAATCTGCAACCATTTCGCTAGAATACATCAAAGCAAAACACGAAAGCTTAGGCATTTCTTTAGAAGATATTGAAAATAAAAATATTCACGTTCACGTTCCAGAAGGTGCCACTCCGAAAGATGGACCAAGTGCAGGAATTGCAATGCTAACTTCTATGGTTTCCAGCTATTTAAATAAAAAAGTAAAACCACATTTGGCAATGACTGGGGAAATTACTTTAAGAGGAAAAGTGCTTCCAGTTGGTGGAATTAAAGAAAAACTTTTGGCTGCAGTAAGAGCAGAAATTAAAGAAGTGATTCTTTGCGAGGAAAACCGAAAAGATGTTTTAGAAATCAACCAAAACTATCTTAAAAATCTAAAAGTTCATTACGTGAAAACCATGAAAGAAGTAGTGGAATTAGCGATTGAGAAATAATTTTACAAATCCATATTAAATTGAGGACAAGACGCAAATTTGCGTCTTGTCCTTTTTTACAAAACTCTGATATCCTGCAACTTCTATTGCAAACCAAGTTTACAAAAACAAAAAATCGCTTTTACAAACTTTACAAGAATCTTGTGCTCAACTTTGAGGAAGTCTAACCACAAAAACCTTAAACAATGAACACAAAATTTCAAAAATTGGTTTTCGCAACCTTTATTTTAGCGGGATTATTTTCTTGTCAAAAATCTGAAAGCGTAGATTCCGAATACGAAACTGCTGCCATGACCGCAGATTCTACTTCCATTCAAAAAGATGAAGTTTCTTACGCTGCTTCTCAACAAATTCCAGTTAAAAAATTTGTAAAAACTGCAGAAGTCAGCATGGAAGTAAAAGATGTTTACGAAGCCACAGTACATATAGAAAATGCCCTGAAAAATCTCGGCGGATTTGTTACCAAAAGTGAATTACAAAGTCAAATTATCGAAGAAGAAACGTATAACACTTCTGACCAAAATGCGGTTCTACTCAGAAAATTCAATTCTTACAATAAGATGCAAGTAAGAGTTCCTTCGGAAAAATTAGGCGCATTTCTCAATTCTGTAAATGACCGAAAACTTTTCTTGAACACAAGAATTATTTCGGCTGAAGATGTGACCAACAATGCTAAAATTGCAGAACTTGAACTTAAAAAAATCAATAAAACTGGCGAAATTATTTCTCTAATGAAAACCAATGAAAAGAAAGTAAACCTAACCGAAGAAAACGAAGAGAAAAACAATACACAACAAATTGAAAATCTGAACCTTGCAGATAATATAAAATACAGCACTGTAGATATTTACATTAAAGAACCAAAAATAAGAATTGCCGAAATTGCCATTACCAACACTCAGTTTTACGACAATAACTACCAAGTTAATTTCTTCTACGAGGCAAAATCTTCTCTCCTTAACGGATTTTATTTCGTGCAAAAATTTTTCGTTTTCTTACTGAATTTTTGGCCTTTATTCGTGGGAATTTTAATCGTAATTTATTTTGTAAAGTATAATCTGACCACTCTTATCTTCCCAAAAAAGATTTCAAAATCTGAGAATATCGAAAAGTGACACTAATGAATGTTTTCTGTAATTTTAGGAACCCAAATTATTAAGATTTGATAAAAGACTATCATCACTAAAAAGAAGGCAAAAGCATATTCTTCTAGTTTTTTAAAATGAGTATATAAGTGTTGTAATCCTTGATTTTGATTATTACTCACCGTGAAATTTTTCATTCTGAAATCCATAATTTTTCTCATGAAAAATAAAATGGGAATCGCAAAAGAAGACATTAAAATCAATGCAAACTTGAAGGCTGGAAATTCTTGCTGAAATTTTTCAAAAAATAAAAAACACAAAACAGTCAAAAAAAGTAAGCCTAGAGAAAGATAGAAATAATTTTTTTTGAAGTCAGCCAATCTTGTAAAATAGGAAAAAGAAACAAAACCTAAAGAGATTACCGTAAAAGATAAAAGTATTTGAAAAATCATTTTATTAATTTCCTCAAAGATATCAAAATTCATAAATCTTACAGCCCTGAAATTTTTCGGGGCTTTTTACTGTGGCTTTATAATTTTATGTTTCTGTAATTCTCCAAAAATTATTTGAGTATATTTTTCAGAGGAAACAAAAGGATTTCTAAGGAAAGCTTTCCAAATTTCGTCTTCGCTTTCCACTTCTTTGATCACGATAAATATATCATTCACAGATTTAAACTCCATGATGTATTTAGGATTAAAAATATTTAATTTTTGACGCAAAATCTCATCACCATTCACCATGTTTTTATTATAAATAAAAGCTGTTGCGTCTATTCCTCTTTTTTTAAATTCTGCAGTAAGATGATTCGTTAAATTTTTATAATAATTGGCTTCATCACTCACTCCCCAAATATTTACAATAATAAATACATCATTAAAAT
>CAZHCK010000027.1:0-30660 GCA_964530915.1 uncultured Cloacibacterium sp.
CTATTTGATTAAATAATAGGATTAAAATCCTATCTTATTTCTCTTCGCCACTTCGTGGCTCTCTAAATCAAAAAATCCCGAGAAATTCTCGGGATATTTTTATGATTAATGATTATGTTGTTTTGGTGGAGGTGGCATTTTACCTTGATCTGCTTGTTCTAATTTATTTGCCGCAGTCATGGCTACCATCATATCGTTAAGCATATTGCTTGCAGCAGTAGGAGAATTAGGCAATAAGACCAAGTTACTTCTATTATTGGCACCTACAGAATGTAAAGTATCATAATGCTGTGTCACTACGATTAACGCAGACGCTTCTTGAGAACCGATATTTACATTATTTAGCATTCTTACAGATTCTTCTAAACCTTTCGCAATTTCTCTACGCTGATCTGCAATACCTTGACCTTGTAATTTTTTAGATTCTGCTTCTGCTTTCGCTACAGCTACAATTCTAATTCTTTGCGCTTCAGATTCGTATTCAGCAGCTGTTTTTTCACGTTCAGCAGCATTAATTCTGTTCATGGCGTGTTTCACTTGTTCATCCGGGTCAATATCTGTCACCAATGCTTTAATGATATCATAACCATAAGATTGCATCGCTTCTTGCAACTCACCTTTTACTGCAATTGCGATATCATCTTTTTTCACGAAAACATCGTCTAATTTCAGTTTAGGAACTTCTGCTCTTACTACGTCAAAAACATAAGATGTAATTTGATCTTGAGGATTTTCTAAACGATAATAAGCATCACCAACTTGATTTCTAATCACTTGATACTGCACAGAAACTTTCATTTTAAGGAAAACATTATCCAAAGTTTTGGTATCAATCATTACATCTAACTGCTGAATTCTAAGATTCATTCTTTTTGCAATTTGATCTACAAAAGGAATTTTAAGATGAAGACCAGATTGTCTTACCGATTGAAATTTACCAAAACGCTCTACAATTGCCGCTGTTTCTTGTTTTACAGTGAAAAAAGAAGCGAATAAAATAACGAGTCCCAAAAAGACTAAAACGCCTAATACTTCCATAGTTTATTGTTTTTAAATATTTTCTAATAAGTCTTGAAATGTTCTTTAAAGTTACGAAATATTTCTAAACTTGTGAAATCGTGAAGTTGTAAAGTTGTGAAGTTGCTAATGTGCAAAACTTTAAGAATTCATTATTAACACTTGTTTCTTGGCTCTTTTTAATTGGCTCTTGCAAAATTACATCGTCATTCCTATATCTATTCCTTTGATTTTTCGATACAAATCTGTTGCGAAATTGTCCGTCATTCCAGAAACGAAATCCAGAACTCCGAGAACTTTCTCATAAACCGTTCCATCTTCATAGATAAATTGTGAAGGAATCAATTGTAATGCTTTTTTCTCAAAACCTTTTCGCTCTGATTTTTCTTTAATAATCGGCGGAATAAAATGGTTCAAAAGCTCATACATTACGTTATAGCCAGCATTTTCTATTTCTACCACACTTCTGTGACCATATATTTTTTCGATAGAAAAACGTTCTACTTCTTGAAAAGATTCACTCTCAGATTTAAAAATATCTAGCAAAGCTTTATTTAAAGTTCCGTCTAGAATTTCAGAGAAATGTTGTTGATATAATTCTGTAGATTTATTGATGAGTGCATTAATCACTTTGGCTCTCAGATAAGAAATTCTCTCGTTTTTATTCGAAAATAAAAGCAATTTTTCAGCACTTCTTTTGGCATCTTTTTCGTTTACTGATTTTATCAAATCCATGAAAAGATTTTCGCAATCAGCAGTAGAAATGATTCCCAATCTGTGCGCATCTTCCATGTCGATAATATTATAACAAATATCGTCTGCAGCTTCTACCAACCAAACGAAAGGATGACGTTTAAAAATTGTAGGTTCTTCGCTTTCCACCATCATTTTGGTAGCATTCGCAATATTTAGAAAAGTCTGTTTTTCACTTTGGAAAAACCCAAATTTCTTACGATTAACACGACCCTTTTTCTTAGCAATCGCTTCGCAAGGATATTTGGCAATACTTGCCAAAGTAGTATACGTGAGCTGAGTTCCGCCTTCGTCTTTGCCCGTTTGTTTGTGCGTAAGAATTCTGATGGCATTGGCATTTCCTTCGAAATTCACCAAATCTGCCCATTCTTTTTCAGTAAATTTTGGCTTTAATTCTGATTCATTTTTCTCAAAAAAACTAGCAATTGCATCTTCACCGGAATGTCCAAATGCAGGATTACCAATGTCATGACAAAGACAAGCCGCTGCAATCACATTATTGAGATTATAGAGATAGAAATTTTTAGAATCTTCGGTGAGTTCGTTTTCAAAATTTTGAACGATAAATTCGCCAGCAAGACTCCCCAAACTTCTTCCCACAGAAGAAACTTCTAGCGAATGCGTGAGACGATTGTGCACGAAAACACTTCCTGGAAGTGGGAAAACCTGAGTTTTATTTTGTAATCTTCTGAATGCCGAAGAAAAAATAATTCGGTCAAAATCTCTCTGGAAATCTGTACGTGAAACAATGTTTTGAACGTGATTTCCGGTTCTCTGATTGGTAAAAATTGTGTTTAGAATCATAATCTAATTCAAAAATAAGTCTTAAATTTAATATCTAAAAATTTAGCTATGAAATTTTTAAATTTTTTATTCTTGGCGGCGCTTATTTCTTGCGACAAAAAACCTGAAACTTTCAATCAGAAATCTATTGAAGAAAATTGTTTTCAGATTGTAAAAGTGGGTAAAGAAAAGCCCAAAAAGCAATACACAGAACCTACAAAAGAAGATATTTTACAGAATTTCCCAAAACATATTCAATATAAAACCGTTGAAAACAAAAGTAATTTTGAAGGAAATTTAGATTTTTTCAATAAAGAATTAGAAAAAGAAAAACAATTCATTGATTCTCCAGAATATCAAACTATTTTTAAAGATTTCATCAATGATTTACCCGAATTTCAATATCTTTCTAAACAAAATCAGTTTGCTCTCGCCAAAAATAAATACGGACTTTGGCTCATTGAAAAATCTGGAAATCAAAAAGCGAAACCTTATTTTCTTGGGCTTACCCAAAATGCATTCGTAAATTATGATTTTAATGCTCCCAATTTCACATTTTTGAGTGAGAATGCAGTTCATTTAAGCGGAAGCATCGTAAAAGTTACTAGACTTTCGTCTTTTCCTATTTTGCCTAAATATGAAGTGATAAAAGATGATATAGAATTTTCTATTCCACTCGCTGAAGTTAAAAAAGACAGTGACCAAGATGGTTACAATGACTTATTTGAACAATTTATTGGTTTAAATCCAACCCTAAAAGATAGTGATGATGATGGATTCAATGATTTCGAAGATGCTAATCCTCGATACGCATCTGTTTCTTCTAAATTCTCTGCGATGTACGAAGCCATAGTAGATGAAACTTCACTAAAAACGCATTACAGTTTCACAGAAGTTTTGACAGATTGTGATTATTTCAATCAAATCAATCCCAAAAACAGAAAATTTCTTTTTTATAACACCGAAGAACAAATCCCTATTAAAGAAGATGTTTTAGACCATTTTTTCAGTGTAAAATACAGCAAAATTTCTGAAAATAAATTCTATCCTAATACTTATGATATTGATTATGCTGATCAAAAAGGCTCAGGAAACATTAGCGCAGAATTTATCAATGGAAAATGGAAGATTTCTAAAAAAACCAATCTCTATTTTGGTGTTTAAGCACCTTAAAAACTTCATAAAATTTAATCAACATGAGTACTTTCAGAAGTGATTTATCTGGGAAAGAATTTCCCGAAAACGAAAAAATTTCCGCTAAAAATATCAGACAATCTTTGCTTCACTTTATCAATAAAACGCATCCTAATTTTTCTAAAACTTGTTTTTTGAGCATTGAAGAAATGAACGAATACCGAGAAAAATATATCTCTGAATTTCTCAATAAAAAATTAGGAAACCTAACCGAAGTAGAAAAACAAGTGATTCAATCTGTTTCTAAAAACACCATGATTTCTACAGAAGTGGAAGAAGATGAAAAAGAAATTACTTTTGGTCAAAAATTGGCAGATAAAGTAGCCGAATTCGGTGGAAGTTGGGGCTTCATCATCTTTTTCATGACCTTTTTAGTCGTTTGGATTTTGCTGAATGTTTTTTGGCTTTCTAATCATGGTTTTGATCCTTATCCTTTTATTTTATTGAACTTAATTTTGTCTTGTATTGCGGCAATTCAGGCTCCTGTGATTATGATGAGCCAAAACCGACAAGAAGAAAAAGATAGAGAACGCTCCAAAAAAGATTACAAAATCAATCTAAAAAGTGAACTAGAAATCAGAGAATTACACGAAAAAATAGACCATTTAATTATTCATTATCAACAAGATTTACTCGAAATTCAGAAAACTCAAATAGACTTATTAGAAAATATTTTACATAATGTGAAAAAAGAATAAAATAAAATTTCTGAAAATATTTTTAAGCTAAAGTTTTACTTCAATAAGGAAGAATTCTGTTAAAAAAATTAAAAAATTTAGTGTATATTTGTTTCTGAACCACTATAAATAAAGCTAATGAGTCAAAATTTAGATCAAAAAGATTTACAAATATTAGATTTGCTTCAAAGAAATTCTAACTATTCGGTAAAAGAAATCGGAGAGAAAATTGGCTTATCTTTTACCCCAACTTACGACAGAATTAAGTATTTAGAAAAAAATGGTTTTATAGAAAAATATGCTGCTATTCTCAATCGTAAGAAAATAGGCATCGATTTAGTGGCTTATTGTAACGTGACGATTAGAAATCAATCAAAGCAATCGCTAGATGAATTTGAGCAAGAAATTAGACAGTATGATGAAGTGCAAGAAGTCCTCAGTTTGTCTGGAACTTATGACTATATGCTGAAAATTGCCACCAATAACATTGACACTTATAACAATTTCATTACCAACATATTAGCCAACACTCCAAATATTTATCAATATCACAGTAGCATTGTTCTGAACGAAATCAAAAGAGAAAACACTTATAAACTCTTAGAAAAAGAACATCAACTGGATATGGAAAATGAGAAAAATTCGTCTAAAAAAAATAAGCTTTAAACCCATTCAGTTTAAAGCTTTTTTTAAATTCAATTATTCCACTCCATCCTATTTAAATTTCTCAAAAACTTTTGAGAATTCTTCTTTAATTTCTTCGTTGCAAAGATTTCCAATGCTTCCTTCGTGCGTATGATTTAAATTTTTATGAGGTTCAAAATTTTGACTATCAATACTTTGACCAACTTGCACATAAGCATCACGGAACGAAACTCCATTCAAAACCAAATCATTTACATTCTCCACACTAAAAAGATATTGATACTTTTCGTCTTCCAAAATATTATCTTTTACTTGAATGTGATTCAAGGTATATTCCGTAATATAAAGACAATCTTTAATGGTATTAATCGCAGGGAAAAGCACTTCTTTGGTCAGTTGCATTTCGCGGTGATAACCAGAAGGCAAATTATTGGTCAGTAAAGTTAATTCTGTAGGAACGCCTTGCAAAATATTGCATTTACCACGAATTAACTCAAAAATATCTGGATTTTTTTTGTGCGGCATAATGCTGCTTCCTGTAGTAAAAGTATCTGGAAACGTGATAAATCCGAAATTCTGATTCATGTACAAACACACATCATAAGCTAATTTGCTCAAAGTATGTGCAATAGCTGAAATGGCAGTTGCCAAAGTTTTTTCAGATTTTCCACGCGTCATTTGTGCATAAACTACATTGTAGTTTAGTGTTTCAAATTCCAACAATTCTGTAGTTAAAGTACGATTAATCGGGAACGAAGAACCATAACCAGCGCCAGAACCTAAAGGATTTTTATTGGTGATTTTATACGCAGCCAAAAGCATTTCTAAATCATCTATCAACGCTTCTGCATAAGCTCCAAACCATAACCCAAAAGACGAAGGCATCGCAATTTGAAAATGTGTATAACCAGGAATGAGTTTATCTTGATGTTCGTTACTTAATTTTTGCAAAGTCTGGAAAAGATTTTTCACCAAATCTTTAATTTCTAGAATTTCATTTTTGAGAAAAAGCTTGATGTCTACTAAAACTTGGTCATTTCTAGAACGTGCAGAGTGAATCTTCTTGCCAATATCACCCAATTTCTGTGTCAATTGAAATTCGATTTGAGAGTGAACATCTTCTATTCCTTCTTCGATGACAAATTTTCCTTCTTCTATTTGAAGTGCAATATTATCTAATTCTTCTAAAATTTTTGGCAATTCAGATTCTTCAATCAGACCAATAGTTGAAAGCATTTTAACGTGTGCTTTATTGCCCAAAACATCGTATTTTGCGAGTTGCAAATCAAATTCTGCATCTCTGCCAATGGTAAATTTTTCTACCAAAGCAGCATGCTGATTTTCAGACAAATTATTTTTTTGCCAAAGTTTTTTGCTCATTTTAAAATACAATTTTTGATAATAATTGAATATAAATTTTTATGCCTTCATAAATTTCATCTACATAAATAAACTCGTCACTGCTGTGCGAACGCGCCGACAAACCCGGCCCCATTTTAAGTGATGGATAAGGAATTACCGCTTGATCTGAAGTGGTAGGCGAACCATAAGTAGTCCTGCCCAATTCTAAACCTGCTTTTACAATAGGATGCTCCACAGAAATAGATGAAGAATTCAATCTAAATCCTCTTGCTACTGCCTTACTTTTTATATTTTGTTGAATAATTTCTAAAACTTCACGATTGGTATATTGGTCTGTAGTCCTTACATCTATAGTAAAACTGCAAGTATTGGGTACCATGTTGTGCAATTTCCCCGCATTGATGACACTTACCGTCATTTTCACATCGCCTAAAGCATCAGATTTTTTTGGAAACTGATAATTTTTAATCCATTCTATATCCTTTATTGCATTGTAAATGGCGTTATCATCATTAGGATGGGCTGCGTGAGAAGAAGTTCCCGAAGCTTCGCAATCTACCACCATTAATCCTTTTTCTGCAATCGCCATCTGCATTTCTGTTGGTTCTCCTACAATCGCAAATTCTAAATTTCCAAAATGTGGAAGTACAGATTCTACTCCATCTAAACCAGAATTTTCTTCTTCTGCAGTTGCTGCGTAAATGATATTGTATTTTAAATCATCTGCATTATAAAAATAAAGAAAAGTTGCCATTAAAGAAACCAAGGCTCCACCAGCATCATTACTGCCTAAACCGTACAGTTTACCATCTTTAACAATCGGTGTAAACGGATCTAAGGTATAGCCAGAATTAGGTCTTACCGTATCATGATGAGAATTGAGAAGAATGGTTGGTTTTTCTGGGGAAAAATTTTGGTTGAAAGCCCAAACATTGTTTTGTTGACGATGCGTTTTCACGCCTTTTCCCTGAAGATATTTCTCAATTAAATCAGCCGTTTTATGTTCTTCTTTACTGAAAGAAGGGATAGAGATCAACTGTTTGAGCAATTCTACTGCATTATCGCCAAGTTCTAAAAAATTATTGGGTGATTTCTGTTCCACTCGTTCTGTCGTTTTCGTTAATAAGTTTCTTCAAAAAAGTCTCTTTTACAATAAATACTGATTTTACTCCTTTTTCTATTGCTTCAAAAGCATTATCGATTTTCGGAATCATTCCGTCATTCACAATATTTTTTTCTTTGAGTTGAATATAAGTTTCGGGTGTTATTTTAGCAATGACTGAATTTTCATCTTCTACATTCTCTAAAACTCCATTTTTCTCAAAACAATACGCCAAATTTACTTCAAAATCTGCGGATAAAGCAACTGCTAAACTCGATGCAATGGTATCTGCATTGGTATTGAGCAAATTACCGTTTCCATCATGTGTAATGGCGCAAAAAACTGGACAAATATTTTCAGAAATTATTTTTTCTAAAAAAATGGCATTTATTTTATCAGTTTCTACATCTCCTACCCAACCGAAATCTATGATTTTCACAGGTCTTTTGTGCGCTGGGATTACATTGGCATCAGCTCCAGAAAAACCGATGGAATTTAAGCCATTTTTCTGCAAAGTAGCCACAATATTTTTATTAATTAAACCAGCATAAACCATCACCGCAACATCTCTCGTTTCCTCATTGGTAATTCTTCTGCCTTCAAAAAACTCCTGTGGAATTTCTAATTTTTCGGCTAATTTGGTTGCCAATTTTCCACCACCGTGAACCAAAATTTTAGGTTTTTGAATTTCAGAAAAATCCTTCAAAAAAGCATCTAACTTTTCAGGATGGTCTATTACGTTTCCACCAATTTTGATGATGTATAGTTCTTGTTTCATCAATAACTTTTTTGTGGTTGAGTGCTTATTTTTTTAAAGTATATTTTTCAAAACTGCTTGTGCAGCGAACAATCTGTTGTATGATTGTTCAAAAATCAATGACTGTTCAGAATCCAAAACCTCATCACTAACCTCAACATTTCTACGAACTGGTAAACAATGCATTGGTCTTCCGTTATTGGTGATTTTCATTTTTTCTTCGGTAAGCATCCAATCATCATAACCTTCTACTACTTTTCCGTAATCATTAAATGAACTCCAGTTTTTAATATACACAAAATCAGCATCTTTAAACGCTTCTTCTTGATTATTAGTCACTTGAGCATCGCCAACAAAAGCTGGGTCTAAATCTAAACCTTCAGGATGTGTAATCACAAAATCTACATCTTGTGCATTCATCCATTCTGCAAAAGAATTGGCAACAGCGTGTGGAATTGGCTTAATATGAGGTCCCCACGTTAAAACAACTTTCGGCTTTCTGGTTTCTTTCCATTGTTCTTTTATGGTAATAGTATCCGCCAAACTCTGCAAAGGATGTCTGGTAGCAGCTTCCATAGAAATCAATGGTTTATTGAGATACTTTTGGAAAAGTGTTAAAATCTTTTCTTCCGTATCAGATTTTTTATTTTTTAAATCTGCAAAACAACGAATTGCTACTACATCACAATACTGACCAATTACCGTAGCTGCATCTTTAATATGCTCTACCGTAGTGCCATTCATCACTGCTCCATCTTCAGTTTCCCAAGTCCAAAAATCTTGTCCTGCATTGAAAGTCATCACTTTAAAACCTAAATTTTCAGCCGCTTTTTGAGTACTCATCCTTGTTCTGAGGCTAGAATTCATAAAAATTAAGCCTAAAGTTTTCCCTTTAGCTAAATTCTCGTCCTTCAAAGGATTTTTCTTGTATTCTAAAGCATCTTGAATCAGGTTATCAAGATTTTCCACGTCATTTATAGATAGAAACTGTTTCATTGTATTAATATTCGTTTAAAATTTGGATTAAAGCATCAGCGAATTTTTTCACATCTTCTTTTTTCACATTTAAAGCCGGTAAAACTCTCAAAGTATTTGGTGTAGAAGCATTACCTGTCAACATTTTGTATTCTTTAACCAATCTATTTCTTACTTCGTTACAAGGAAAAGCCAAATCAATCCCAATCATCAAACCTTGATAACGAATTTCTTTAATATTTTTTTGATTTTGAAGCAAAGAAACCAAGTAATCTCCTACTTCTTGAGCATTTTGTAATAGATTTTCTTCTTCAATAACCTCTAAAACCGCTTTGGTAGCAGCACAAGCCAAGAAATTACCTCCAAAAGTTGTTCCGAGCAAACCGTACGAAGCTTTGAATTTAGGTGAAATTAAAATTCCCGCAACAGGAAAACCATTTCCCATTCCTTTTGCCATCGAAATAATATCAGGAGTTACACCAGCGTGTTGATGAGCGAAAAATTTACCGCTTCTTCCAAAACCAGATTGAATTTCGTCTGCGATGAAAACAGCATTGTTCTCATTACACAATTGTTGAATTTTCTGTAAAAATGCTGTGGTAGGAATCTGAACACCACCAACTCCCTGAATTCCTTCTACAATCACTCCAGCAATATCTGAATTGGTTTTGAATTCATTTTCTAAAGCTTCCAAATCATTGAAAGGAAGTTTTACGAAATTTTCAGATTGATTGACTGGCGCTACAATTTTCGGATTGTCTGTACAAGCTACAGCAGCCGCAGTTCTTCCGTGGAAAGCTCCAGAAAAATAAATAATTTTCTTTTTTCCGGTGTAGAAAGAAGCCAATTTTATGGCATTTTCATTGGCTTCAGCACCAGAATTGCAAAGGAAAAGTGTATAATCGTCATAACCAGACAACTTGGTCAGTTGTTCAGCTACTTGATTTTGAATCGGAATTTTCACATAATTAGAATAAAAACCGATATTATTGAGTTGTTCTGTAATGTATTTTACATAAGTTGGGTGAGAATGTCCTATGGAAATCACTGCGTGACCGCCATATAAATCTAGATATTCTGTTCCGTTTTCGTCCCAAAAATAGCTTCCCTCAGCTTTTGCAGGAGTTACGTCTATTAAAGGATATACATCAAAAAGTTTCATTTAATTATTTCTTTTGGTTAAGTTCTTTTGTCTTCAAACAAAAGAACCAAAAATTCAAGACTTAGATTCTCGGCTAAAATTCTAAAACTAATTCCAAAATCTCTGAAACTCGAGCCTCAACATTCCCATCCCTCTCTCAAACAGCAGAGATTTTTTGACGAATTATTTTCAGAATTTTTTAACGCCTCCGAATCTTATGTCATTTATTTTTTTAATATTTTTCTTCTTAAAAACTTTGTCAAAGATTAATTTGCTTTGCAAAAACTTTGACAAAGTACCTTTCATTTTTACTTTTTATTGCTAAAAAGCAATAGATTTGAGTTTCAAACCTGCGTTTTCGGGAAACCCGAATGATATATTCATGTTATGAATAGCTTGTCCTGAAGCGCCTTTCAAGAGATTATCAATTGCAGAATGCACCACTGCAAAATCTCCGTTTTTTTCAATATTAATCAAACACCTATTGGTATTGACCACTTGTTTTAGATTGATTTCTTTTCTTGAAACCGTAGTGAAAATTTGTCCTTCGTAGAAATTTTCATACAATTCAAATAATTCTTCTAAAGAAAGCGATGTTTTAAAAGTAGAACTCACAAAAATTCCTCTAGCAAAATCTCCTCTCCAAGGAACAAATTGTACTGAAAAAGGCACTTTACTCAATTCTTTTAGTTGAAAATTGATTTCGCCTAAATGCTGATGCGTTAAAGTTTTATACGCCGAAACATTATTTTGTCTCCAACTGAAATGCGTGGTTTCAGAAAGTGACTTTCCAGCGCCAGTTGCGCCAGTAATCCCTGTAGTGTAAATTTCTGAAACCTCTTGATTTTCTAAAATTGGAATAATTCCTAATTGAATTGCAGTAGCGAAACAACCAGGATTTGCAATGAACTTCGCCCCTTTCAATTGAACAGAATTCAATTCTGGAAGTCCATAAACAAAAGAATTTCCTTGATACGTTTCTCCTATTCTGAAATCGTTTCCTAAATCAATAACAACAGCATTCCCAACGTTATTACTTTCGAGCCAAATTTTACTTTCTTTATGAGGTAAAGCAAGAAAAAGAACATCTGCATCGGTAGAATTATCAATAAATTCTAAATCAATTTCTCCGATTAAATCTTGGTGCAAATCGGTTACTTTTTTACCCACATTAGAATAGCTCGTCACAAACGAAAGTTCTGCATTGGGATGATTGAGCAACAAACGAATCAGTTCGCCACCTGTGTAACCTGTTCCACCAATAATTCCTGCTTTAATCATTGTTTTCAGCATTTACTTGATGATAAATCGATAGATAATTGGTGTAAATTTTAGAAAAACCTTTCACGTCTTCGCCGCTCCAAGATTTATTCATTTCACCGTAACTTCCGAATTTAGAAGTCATTAAATCATATTTAGATTCAATTCCGTTCAGTTCAAGACGATAAGGAAGAAGCGTGATAAACACTTTACCCGTAACATTTTTCTGAGAATTTTCCATTAATTTTTCAATATCTCTCATCACAGGATCTAAGAAAAGAGCTTCGTGAAGCCAAGTTCCGTACCAATCTGCCATTTGAGATTTTATCATCAATTGATATTTAGAAAGTACATGTTTTTCTAGCAAATGATGAGCCTTTAAAGTTAAAATAGCACCAGCTGCTTCGAAACCTACTCTACCTTTAATCCCAATAATCGTATCGCCAACGTGAGTATCTCTACCAATGGCAAATTCTGAAGCAATTTCATTCAATTTAACAATCGCTTCGGAAGGATGAGAAAATTTTTGGTCATTGATTTTAATTAAATGTCCTTTTTCAAATTCCAAAGTCAATTTTTCAGGATTTTGCTTCTTTAATTGAGAAGGATAAGCTTCTTCTGGCAAATTACTATGAGAAGTAAGCGTTTCTTTTCCGCCAACCGAAGTTCCCCAAAGTCCTTGATTGATAGAATATACTGATTTGGTATAATCACCCGAAAATCCTTTTTCTGTTAAATATTGAATTTCTGCTTCGCGAGAAAGTTTCAAATCACGAATTGGCGTGATGATTTCCATCTGCGGACAAACGATATTAAAAATTCCATCGAAACGAACTTGGTCATTACCCGCACCTGTACTTCCGTGAGCGATGGCTGTTGCACCAATTTTTAGCGCATATTCTGCCAAAGATTTTGCCTGAATGGTGCGTTCTGCACTTACAGAAAGTGGATAAGTATTATTTTTTAAAACATTTCCGAAAACCAGATATTGTATGCAAGAATCATAATATTCTTTCACTACATCTAGACATGTAAAAGTTTTAGCACCTAGCAAAATTGCTTTCTGCTCTAATTTTTTGACTTCCTCTTCATTAAAACCACCTGTATTTACCGTAACTGCATGAACTTCGTAGCCTAAATCTTGCTGCAAATAAACTGCGCAAAAAGATGTATCTAAACCTCCGCTAAATGCTAAAACAACTTTTTTCATCTCTTTTAATAATTTTGCATATAGTAACTTAAATCTCTTTTATTTTTTTCTTTGGGTGGAACGAATAACATTCCTGTGCAGAGACAATTTTTTCTGCCTTTGCTTTGTAAAATAGAATAGTTGACACAACTTTGGCAACCATCCCAAAACTGATCATCTTGAGTAAGTTCCGAAAAAGGAACTGGATGATAACCCAATCTTGAATTAATTTTCATTACCGCCAAACCTGTGGTTATCCCAAATAATTTAGCATTCGGATATTTTTCTCTGGTCACATTAAACACAGATTCTTTTATTCTACTTGCTAAACCGATATTTCTATACCTTGGCGAAACAATCAATCCCGAATTAGAAGCATAGTCACCATTGGTCCATGTTTCGATATAGCAGAATCCTGCCCAAATTCCATTGTGTGTGATTGCGATAACCGCATCGCCTTTTTCCATCTTCTCCTTAATATATTGTGGAGATCTTTTGGCGATACCTGTTCCTCTAATTTTGGCAGACTCTTCCATTTCTTTTACAATCTCGTCTGCAAAACAAAAATCATCAGCGGTTGTTTTTCTAATGATAAATTCCATTTAAATAAATAGTTTTAGAGTGCAAATATACAAATAAAGTTCAAATAAAAGATTTTTTATCTTTATTTTTAAATAATTAAAAGATAATTTATTGTTAAAATAATACTATTTGACAGTTTTTATTTGTTTTAACATTTGCACTTTAACATAAAACCATTGATTATTAACATTTTACAAAACAAGACAATCTACAAACAAAAAAAATCGCTAAAAATGAATTTAGCGATTTAAAATATCTGTAAAAATTACTTTTATCTTACATGTAGCTTTCTATTGGCTCACAAGTACAAACCAAATTTCTATCTCCGAAAGCTTCGTCTACTCTAGATACAGAAGCGAAGAACTTATGCTCTCTCACCCATTCTAGCGGATAAGCTGCTTTTTCACGAGAATATGGTTTATCCCAAGCATCAGAAATAACTACTTGTTCTGTATGCGGAGCATTTTTTAATACATTATTATGAGCATCTGCTTTTCCTTCAGCAATTTCTTCAATTTCGGCTTTGATAGAAATTAAAGCTTCAGCAAATCTGTCTAATTCTGCTTTAGATTCTGATTCTGTAGGCTCAATCATCAGTGTACCTGCAACCGGGAATGAAACGGTAGGAGCATGGAAACCATAATCCATCAAACGTTTTGCAACATCTGCCACCTCAATTCCAAGTGGTTTAAACTGACGGAAATCTACAATACATTCGTGAGCTACTCTGCCTTTTTTATTCGCATATAAAATTGGGAAATGCTCTCCTAAAACTTCTTTTAAATAATTTGCATTAATGATTGCAAATTCTGTAGAATTTCTCAAACCAACAGCTCCTAACATTTTAATATATGCGTAAGAAATATTAAGAACTAATGCAGAACCATAAGGCGCAGAAGAAATAGCGTCTATCCCCTGACTTCCACCTGTTGGAATATTAGGATTTTGAGGTAAGAAAGGCACTAAATGTTTTGCTACACAAATTGGTCCAACTCCTGGTCCACCTCCACCATGAGGAATTGCAAAAGTCTTATGAAGATTTAAGTGACAAACATCTGCACCGATATTACCTGGTGAAGTGAAGCCAACTTGAGCATTCATATTTGCACCATCCATATAAACTTGACCACCATTTTCGTGGATTAAGTCTGTAATTTCTTTTACGTTATCATCAAAGAAACCATAAGTAGATGGATAAGTAATCATGAAAGCAGATAAATTATCTTTATGCTCTTCCACTTTAGCTTTTAAATCTTCGAAATCTATTTGTCCGTCTTCTAGATTTTTCACTACAACTACTTTAAGACCTGCAATCACCGCAGAAGCAGGATTGGTTCCGTGAGCAGATTGAGGAATTAAACATATATTTCTATGACCTTGACCGATAGATTTTTGATACGCTCTAATTACCATTAAACCAGAATATTCGCCTTGAGCTCCAGAATTTGGCTGAAGTGAAGTTGCAGCAAAACCTGTAATCTTAGCTAAATCTTTTTCTAAAGTTTTGATTAATTTCTGATAACCATCAGCTTGATTAATAGGCACAAACGGATGAATCGCTCCCCAATGTTCCCAAGAAAGTGGAATCATTTCTGTAGCTGCATTCAGCTTCATGGTACAAGAACCTAGAGAAATCATGGAATGCGTAAGCGATAAATCTTTTCTTTCGAGACGCTTAATGTAACGCATCAATTCTGTCTCTGTATGATATTTATTGAAAACTTCTTCTTTTAAGATTTCGTCTTTTCTCAATAAATTTTCTGGAAGTGTAGAAACGGCTTTTGGTTCTAATTTGAAACCTTGTTTTTGCTTAAATTGCGCAAAAGCTGCTACTACTTTATCAATTTTCTCAGTAGTTGTAGTTTCATTGATAGAAATACTTACAAAACCTTCTGTAAAATAATTTAAATTGATTTTATGATCAAGCATTAATCTCTTTAACTTGTCTTTTTCTTCTTCAGACATGCTTATTTTTACGGTATCAAAAACAGGCTCTTTTACAGTATCATATCCTAAAACCGAAAGTGCATCTCTTAGAGCATTGGTTTTATAATGAATTTGATCTGCAATATATTCTAAACCATCTTTACCGTGATAAACAGCATACATAGAAGCCATTACCGCCAATAAAACTTGAGCTGTACAAATATTAGAAGTCGCTTTTTCACGTTTAATGTGTTGCTCTCTTGTTTGTAAAGCCATTCTCAAAGCACGTTTTCCGTAAGCATCTTGAGTTACCCCAATAATTCTACCTGGAATATCACGTTTATAATCTTCTTTACAAGCAAAAAACGCAGCGTGAGGACCACCATAACCTAATGGAATACCGAATCTCTGCGTAGTTCCTACTGCACAATCAGCACCCATTTCTGCAGGTGATTTTAATTTCACTAAAGCAAGCGGATCACAAGCCACTACTACTTGAAGATTTAACGCTTTATAATTTGAAATTAACTCCGTATAATCAATCACAATTCCGTTTTTACCGGGATATTGTAAAATAGCTCCGAAAAATTCTGTATTAAGCTCAAAATTTTCATGATTACCTACCACGATTTCTATTCCTAAACCATCAGCTTTGGTTCTAAGAACGGCAATAGTTTGAGGTAAAACCAAATCAGAAACAAAAAACTTATTGGCTTCTGCTTTTTTCTGGTCTTTCGTTCTGTTTGAAAAAAACATACTCATGGCTTCAGAAGCTGCAGTTCCTTCATCTAATAAAGAAGCATTTGCTAAATGAAAACCAGTAAGATTGGTAATTAATGTTTGATAATTCAATAACGCTTCTAATCTACCTTGTGCAATTTCTGCCTGATAAGGTGTGTAAGCGGTGTACCAACTAGGATTTTCTAAAATATTTCTCTGGATAACACTTGGCAAAATACTGTTATGATAACCAAAACCAATGTACGTATCATAATCTAGATTTTTAGCAGCCAACTCTTTAGAATGCTGAAGCATTTCGTACTCAGATAAAGGAGCAGAAATATCTAATTCATTTTCTAATCGGATTGCATCTGGAATAGTTTGAGAAATTAATTCTTCTACAGAAGAAACGCCAATTTTTTGTAACATAGCGTTCTTATCAGCTTCATTGAAGTTGATGTGACGGTTCACAAATTGCTGTGTGTTCATAAAAATTTTAGGTATTATTTTTACTTTTTGTAAGTTTCGTAAAAATAAGGATTTTTTTATGAATAGTAAAATTCTATTTTTCTATAAAAACTATTGACGAAAAACCAAGTACAAAGCTATCGCTAAAAGAATAATAGCCAATAACTTATAATAAAAACGAGCGTTAACCTCTTCCTTTTTTTGCGGTGCAGTTGTAGAATTTTGAGCAGGAATATCCTCTTTTATAGAAGTTTTTATTTCCCCAGAAACTTCGGTGATGGTAATTCCTTGAACGACCGTTTTGTGTAATAAAGTATTGGTTGCATGCAGAATAATCTGAAACTTACCTTCTTTATCAAACTCTTTGATTCTAAATTTTCTATCTCCTTGAGACTTTTCTAAACCAAATGGCGTGATTTTCACCAAATCTGCATCATAGGTTTGCCAATGAATGGTAATTTCGTCACCTTTTTGTGCTCGGATTTTATCGGCGTGAAAGTTTTTAATTTTTGGCGGAAGCATTGATTTTTGACTTCTTTGGAAACTCCCAAATCGCTGATCGTAAACTTTTCTAGATTCTCCATCAATCAAAGTTTCATACGCTTCTTTTATTTCTCTGAAACGCTCCGTAAAAAACTCATCATTTTCGTTTTTATCAGGGTGATATTTCAGCGAAAGTTTACGATACGCTTTTTTAATGTCTTCGGAAGAAGCATTGGGTTTTATTCCTAAAAAATAGTAGTAGTCTTTCAATGGATTGATGATTGAGGAGCAAAAATAGAAAAATAAGTTTTTATGAAAAAGGAAACCGCTAAGAGTTTCCTTCTGTATAATTTTTAAATTGGTTGAGAATGCTTTGCCAACCTTGTTCTTGCATTTCCAAAGCATTAATCATTTCCGGCCCGAAACGTTCAAAAACTTCAGTAGTATTTTCGTCAATTTTATGAAAAAACACTTCTACTTTTCTGCCGTCTTCTATATGATATTCAATTTTTTGAAGCGGAATGATTTCTGTATACGTTCCATGAAAAACAAAACTTGCTGACTTGTCTTTAGCAGCCATAGTATAGAAAAACTCGCCACCAATTTCTAAGTTGTTTTCAGCTTTCGGACAGTGCCAACTTTCGTGTGCAAAATTCCAATTCACAATATGTTCTGCTTCGGTAAAAAACGCCCAAACCTTTTCTACTGGCGCATTGATATTGACATTTACTATAAGTGGTTCCATTTTTTTTAATGTTGGATGACAAATGATAGGTGTTAAAAAAAACTTTTTACTTGGCTCTTTTTACTTGTTTCTTTCTAGTTATGAGAATTATCAAAATAAGTATAATCCTTTGTGATTTTTCCGTTTTCTATAGTGAAAATACTACAAATTGGAAGTTCAAATTTTGTTTTATCAGGACTGGTACCTTTTGAAACAAATTCTACAATCACTTTATTTTTTCCTGAAGGATAAACTGCCACTACAGAATCTTGCACATCAGGAAACATGCTTTGCAATTCACTGTACTCTTTTACAATTTGTGCTCTAGATTTAAGTTTAGGCTTCATTCCAGAAGTTGGTTCCTTAAATTCAGGATTTTCTGTGTACAAATCTGCCATTTTTTGCCAATCATGATTATTAAAATGCACAAAAAGCTCTTTTGCTATTTTTTCGTTTTCAGATGAAGTTTCTTTAGTAGAAATCATTTTTTCTTCATTTTGTTTACATGAAAAAAGCGAAGCCATAGCTAAAAATAAAACGATTTTTTTCATATTCTTTGGGTTTAGTATCAACCAAAGATAAAAAAAAGCGCACTAAAAAGTGCGCTTACACAAAAAATTTAAATTTATTTTACAGCTTCTAAAGCTGCTGCATAATTAGGCTCTTGAGCTATTTCTGGAACTTGCTCAGTATATTTTACAGTTCCGTTTTCGTCTAAAACTACCACTGCTCTACTTAACAAACCTTTAAGCGGAGAGTCAGCAATCGTTAATCCATAATTTTCGCCAAAGTTTCCTCTGTAATCAGAAAGATTCATTACATTTTGAAGTCCTTCTGAAGCACAAAATCTACCTAAAGCGAATGGTAAATCTTTAGAAACATTCACCACAACTGTATTATCTAAAGCAGATGCTTCTTCGTTAAATTTTCTAGCAGAAGCTGCGCAAACTCCTGTATCGATACTCGGGAAAATATTAAGTACTACTTTTTTACCAGCAAAATCAGACAATGTTTTTTCTGATAAATCTTCTGCAACTAATGTAAAATCTTGCGCTACAGTTCCTAGTTCTGGTAAATTTCCTGAAGTGTGAATTTCGTTTCCTTGTAATGTAATATTTGCCATTTTTTTATTTTTTATACTTTGTCAAAGATATAGTTTTTACCCATAATAAATAAAAGGAATTATAAATACATGTATTTCATATTTTCTATAAAAATCACTAAATTTGCTAACTTCTTAATTTTAAACAATTAAAAACTCAGAAATATAATGTCTAACAATTCAACAATCATCTATACGTATACAGATGAAGCGCCAATGTTGGCAACTCACTCATTATTACCAATCATTCAAAAATATGCTTCTACTGCTGGAATTAATGTAGAATCTAGAGACATTTCTTTGGCTGGAAGAATTTTGGCAAATTTCCCAGAATATTTAACCGAAGAACAAAAAACTGCAGACGCACTTGCAGAATTAGGAGAATTAGCAACTAAACCAGAAGCTAACATCATTAAATTACCAAATATTTCTGCTTCTGTTCCGCAATTAGAAGAAGCGATTGCAGAATTACAAAAACATGGTTATGCAGTGCCTAACTATCCTGCAGAACCAAAAACCGAAGAAGAAACCGCTATCAATAAAAAATATGCTAAAGTTTTAGGAAGTGCTGTAAATCCTGTTTTAAGAGAAGGAAACTCAGACAGAAGAGCGCCTAAAGCAGTTAAAAATTACGCAAAGGCAAACCCTCACAGAATGGGAGCTTGGACTGCAGATTCTAAAACTTCGGTTGCTCAAATGAATAATGGAGATTTCTACGGTACTGAAAATTCTACCACTGTAGAAAACGAATGCAAATATAGAATTGTATTCTACGGAAATGATGGTTCATCTAAAGTTTTAAAAGATTTCGCTCCTTTAAAAGCTGGCGAAGTAATCGATTCTTCTGTGATGAATATTGCTGCATTAAAATCTTTCGTTAAAGAAGCTATCAACGAAGCTAAAGAAAAAAATGTATTGCTTTCTGCTCACTTGAAAGCTACGATGATGAAGGTTTCTGACCCAATTATCTTCGGAGCGGTTGTTGAAACTTATTTTGCTGATGTTTTTGAGAAATATGCTGCAACTTTCAATGAATTAGACATTAATCCTAACTTTGGTTTAGCTACCCTTTTCGAAAAAATCGCTGGTCATGCTCAAGAAGCTGAAATAAAAGCAGATATCGAAAAAACAATTGAAAACGGACCAAGAATTGCGATGGTAAATTCTGATAAAGGAATTACCAATTTCCATGTTTCTTCAGACGTTATCGTAGATGCTTCTATGGCTGCTTTAGTAAGAAGTGGAGGTAAAATGTGGAACAAAGAAGGAAAAGAAGAAGATACCGTTTGCATCATCCCAGACAGAACTTACGCTGGTTTCTACGATGCGATTGTAGAAGAAATGAAACAGAACGGTGCAATAGACCCAACAACTTTCGGAACGGTTCCAAACGTAGGTTTAATGGCTCAAAAAGCTGAAGAATACGGTTCTCACGATAAAACTTTCCAAATTTCTGGAGAAGGAACGGTAAAAATTGAAGACGAAAACGGTACTACACTTTTAGAACAAAACGTTCAGAATGGTGATATTTTCAGAATGTGCCAAACCAAAGATGCTCCTATCCAAGACTGGGTAAAACTAGCGGTAAACAGAGCAAGACTTTCTAACACTCCAGCTATCTTCTGGTTAGATAAAGGAAGAGCTCACGATGCACAAATCATCAAAAAAGTAGAAAAATATCTGCAAAATTATGATTTAACCGGTCTTGACATCAGAATTATGGATGTAAAAGATGCCATGCTCGAAACTTTAAAAAGAGGTAGAGAAGGTAAAGACACGATTTCTGTTTCTGGTAACGTTTTAAGAGATTATTTAACGGATATGTTCCCAATTTTAGAGCTTGGAACTTCTGCTAAAATGCTTTCTATTGTTCCATTGATGAACGGTGGTGGTTTATTTGAAACTGGAGCTGGTGGTTCTGCACCAAAACACATTCAACAATTCTTAGAAGAAGGTTATTTAAGATGGGATTCTCTAGGTGAATTCTTAGCTTTACAAGCGAGTTTAGAGCACCTTTCTCAGACTCAAAATAATCCTAAAGCTCAAGTTCTAGCAGATGCTCTAGATGAAGCAAATGCTAAATTCTTAGCAACAGATAAATCTCCTGCAAGAAAAGTGGGTGGAATTGACAACAGAGGTTCTCACTTCTATTTGGCAATGTATTGGGCTGAAGCTTTGGCAAATCAAACTGTAGATGCTGAATTAGCGGCTACTTTTGCACCAATTGCTAAATCAATGCAAGAAAATGAAGCAAAAATTAATGAAGAATTGATTGGAGCGCAAGGAAAATCGCAAGACATCGGTGGTTATTACCAACCAGATTCTACAAAAACCTATGCAGCCATGAGAGCATCGGCTACATTAAATGCAATTGTAGACTCTTTATAAAATTCTAAAAATTTAGATTTTAAATCATAAAAAACCTCCCGAAAATTTCAGGAGGTTTTTATTTTAAGTAGTTGCGGCAGTAGTTGCTGCACTTCCATCATCTTGAGAACTAAAATAATTGACTACATGAATAATGCTAAGCAAAGTAAGCTCATCTAAGTCTTCTTCTAAAGCAATTTCATAGTGGAATTTAAAATCTTTCCATTTAAAATTTCTTTTCAGATGAAAGTACACTTTTTCGTTTTCGTCTTTCATGACCAAAATATTGCTGTACCATTTTTCTTTTTTGATGATGAAATGTTTTTCGCCATCCACTAAACTGGTCATGATGATATTTCCCTTCCAATCCATTTTAAATTTCAGTAAAACCCTTTCATATTCTGTAACTTCTACGGAAGTTGTCCAAAAACCTTTGGTATCTGTTTTAAAAATTTTTGAACCGATATGAATTTCTGCTTTGGTAGAATACCATTTCGGATAAATTAATTCAGCTAAAATTTCTTGATTTTCGTTTTCTAGAATAAAATTTCTAGAATTTTGTGATGTTGCGGTGTAGGTTTTCATGTTATTCTTCGTCTAATTGGTTAAGAATATTTTTAATTTTCTTGTAATATTTTCCGTAATAATGATTGATGACAAATTCCATAAAAAGAACCACCAATCCAAGCAAGAAAGCTACCATGAAGAATAAAACTCCAAATAATTTCAAAAATCCAGCATCCTTCAAATGGAAAATATCTTGACTTGTAGTGTTAAAATGCATCCCAAAATACAAACCTAAAGCCATTCCCAGAAACATCATAATAAAAGTAAGTGCTCTGTAAAGTTCTATGAAAAGTCTTAATTCATAAGCAAACCACATCAGATTTTTTCTACTGTCATAAGACAAATTGTAGCTTTGTTTATAAAATCTGTAAAATTTCAAGGTGTAATATAGCATGAAACCTACCATCAACACATAAAACAACGCAAAAATAGAAATACTCTGAAAATCCCATTCGTTTCTTTTAATATATGGTACAAAACCAATTAATACCGTTAAAACCGCCTGAGAAATAAGATCGAATTTCATATTTCTTCGCACTTTGTCAATAGGATTATGTGCTTCTTTTATTTTATCTAGATTTTGTGGTAATGAAACCTCGTTGTTTTCTTGGTTCCATTGTTCTTGTAATTTATCAAAATTCATAGCCGTAATTTTTAATAATTTGTTGTAATTTTTCTTTGGTTCGGTTGAGTTTTACACGTGCGTTAACTTCTGTAATCCCTAGATTGATGGCGATTTCTTTGTGACTTTGGCCTTCCAGAAATAAAAAAATAAGCGCTTTTTCTACAGGATTGAGTTCATGAACTGCTTTATAAAAAAATTCTAATTGTGTTTCTTTTTCGTCAGAATTTTCGTCTTGTACATCTATATTTTCGGTTAAAGAAGCATTATCGGTTTTCTTTTTTTCTTTGTTAAGAAAAGTAAGTGCTGTATTGATGCTTACTCTATATAACCATGTAGAAAACTGACTTTTGCCTTCGAAGTTTTGGTAAGATTTCCAGAGTTGATAGATGATTTCTTGAAACAAATCTTCTCTATCTTCTTTACCATCTACGTACATTTTAGAAATTTTGAAAATCATTCCTTTATGACTTTCTATTTTTTCTAAAAATTCTGATTCTAAAGTTTTCATTAATTAGTGTTTCTATGGAGTTAGTAAAGAAGTTGTAAAAATGTTACAAAAAAAATCACTGCCAATGTACTAAAATAAAAAAACGGGCAATATTGCCCGTTTAAATAGTAATAAAAAACAAAAAAATTTATTTCAAATCAAATCTATCTGCATTCATGACCTTCGTCCAAACTTTGATGAAATCATTTACAAATTTCTCTTTGTTGTCATCTTGCGCATAGACTTCTGCATAAGATCTCAAGATAGAATTAGAGCCAAACACTAAATCTACTCTTGTTGCAGTGAATTTAGTAGCGCCAGATTTTCTATCTACAATATTGTATAGATTTTCTGCAACTGGCTCCCATTTGAAGTTCATGTCTGTAAGATTTACAAAGAAATCATTAGTCAAAACTCCTACTTTATCGGTAAATACACCATGCTGAGTTCCTCCGTAATTGGTTCCTAAAACTCTCATACCACCAATTAAAACAGTCATTTCTGGAGCTGTAAGACCAAGTAATTGAGTTTTATCTAGCATTAGTTCTTCTGGAGTTACTACGTAGTCTTTTTTCAACCAGTTTCTGTATGCGTCATGTAATGGCTCTAGCTCTTCAAAAGATTCTACATCTGTTTGCTCTTGTGTAGCATCTCCTCTTCCTGCTGCAAATGGAACTTTTACATCAAAACCTGCATCTTTAGCTGCTTGTTCTACTGCTGCACTTCCTCCTAGAACGATTAAATCTGCAATGCTTACTTTTTTATCTAAAGTAGACTGAATTTCTGTAAGTTTATTTAAGACTTTTTCTAATCTTGCTGGCTCGTTTCCTTCCCAGTTTTTCATAGGCTCTAGTCTAATTCTAGCACCATTTGCTCCACCTCTGAAATCAGAACCACGGAAAGTTCTCGCAGAATCCCAAGCTGTATTGATGAGTTCTGTTCTGGTTAATCCAGAATTAAGAAGTTTAGTTTTTAAATCTTCGATTTCAGCATCAGAAAGCGTATAGTCTACTGTAGGAATTGGATCTTGCCAAATTAAATCTTCGGCAGGAACATCTGCTCCTAAGTATCTAGATTTAGGACCTAAATCTCTGTGTGTTAATTTAAACCAAGCTCTTGCAAATACTTCTTGAAAATATGCTGGATCTTGGTGGAATTTTTCAGAAATTTTTCTGTATTCAGGATCAACTTTTAGCGCCATATCTGCATCTGTCATCATAGGATTTCTACGAACATTAGGATTATGTGCATCAAGAGGTTTATCTTCTTCAGCAATGTTTACTGGTTCATATTGCCAAGCTCCAGCTGGACTCTTGGTTAATTGCCAATCATACTTGAATAATAAATCAAAGAAACCATTATCAAATCTTGTAGGATGAGTAGTCCAAGCTCCTTCAATACCAGAAGTTACCGTATTACCGGCTGCACCTTTAGGATTTATCCATCCAAAACCTTGATTTTCTAAACCTGCTTCTTCTGGATCTGGTCCTAATGTAGAAGCATCACCGTTTCCGTGAGCTTTTCCTACAGTGTGACCACCTGCAGTAAGTGCTACAGTTTCCTCGTCATTCATTGCCATTCTCTTGAAGGTAATACGCATATCTCTAGCAGTTTTCAATGGATCTGGATTACCATCTACTCCTTCTGGATTTACATAAATTAAGCCCATCATTACCGCTGCTAAAGGATTTTCTAAATCTCTTTCTCCAGAATAACGGCTACCTTCGCTACCAGTTGGCGCTAACCATTCTTTTTCGCTTCCCCAATAAATATCTTTTTCTGGATGCCAAATATCTTCTCTACCACCTGCAAATCCAAAGGTTTTAAGTCCCATTGATTCATAAGCCATATTTCCTGCTAGAATCATAAGGTCTGCCCAAGAAAGCCTGTTTCCGTATTTTCTTTTGATTGGCCAAAGCAATCTTCTCGCTTTATCTAAGTTAGCATTATCAGGCCAAGAATTAAGCGGTGCAAAACGTTGATTTCCTGTATTCGCTCCACCTCTTCCGTCTGCAACTCTATACGTTCCAGCAGAATGCCAAGCCATTCTGATCATTAAACCGCCATAATGTCCCCAATCTGCAGGCCACCAATCTTGGCTTTCGGTCATTAAATTTTTTAAATCTGTTTTTACTGCTTCTAAATCTAATTTTTTAAATTCTTCTGCATAATTGAATTCTTCTCCTAGAGGATTGGTTTTCTTGTCATGCTGATGAAGAATATCAAGATTTAAAGCTTTAGGCCACCAACTCATTACTGATTGGTCACTGCCTGTATTTGCACCATGCATTACAGGGCATTTCCCTGAATTTCCTAATGACATTCCTGCCACTGGAATTGGGTTTTCTTCATTTTTACTGTGAATAGTTTCTCCTTGATGAGGGTTGTTTTCTTTTGGTAATTCATGATGTGGAAATGGACACTTCCCTTGCTCTGATGTACTCATATTGATTATTTTTTGTCAAAATTAAAAGTTTAATGGTGTTGTGAAGTATAATTTCAATTCATTAAAAAAATTCGAGTTATAGATTTTGACAATCAAAAATAAAATTTCAATAAATTATAACTATTGATAATCTTTTTAAAAAATCTTATTTTTGAACAAATAAATTTATGAAAAAATTTGCATTACTCCTCTTTATTTTAACTCTAAATTCTTGTATTTCAGTAAAAAAGTACAATGAACACCTAGAAACACCCATTTCAAGTGAAAAGTTAAAACAAGATATAGATTACGCCTATCTAAAACTTCAAAAACTTCACCCCACTCTATATACTTATATATCTAAAGAGAAATTAGATTATAAATTTGACAGTCTTAAAAACACCATTCGTGAACCATTAAAGCCTTTAGAATTTTATTTTAAACTCGCACCGGTTGTTTCCGAAGTAAGACAAGGACATTTAAGATTGGTTCCGCCAGAGAAAAAACTTACCAAGAAGGAAATTAAAAAACTCAAAGAACAAAAAGGACTTCTGGGAAGGTTATCTTATTATGTAGAAAACGGCAAACTTTATGTAAAAGACAACCCAGAAAAAGTAGCCAATATCAAAAACGGTTCAGAAATCATTGCCATTAACAATTTAGAAACCGAAAAACTGCTTAAAAAATATGAACCACTCATCACAAGTGATGGTTATAACACCACTTATCAAAAATATTCGATGGCGAGAAGATTTCCTACTTTTTTCACTGTAGAATTTGGAATTATGGACAGTGTGAAAATAGATTTAAAATCCGAAAATACTCTTGAACAAAAACTCGTTACCCGAGAAAAAAAATCAAAAGAAGATAAAAAGAAGGAAAAAACCGATAAAAAACCTACAGAAGAAAAGAAAACCAAAGATTACAATCCTGTGACCAAAAGTTTCAATAGAAATTTGAAATTTTTAGAAAAAGACAGAAGCATAGCGTACATCAAAATCAAAACATTCTCAGGAACTTATTCTCAAAAATTTTACAGAGAAACTTTTCGAGAAATCAAAAAAGCAAAATCTAAGTACCTCATCTTAGACATCAGAGATAATTTGGGTGGTTCTCTTGCCGAAATTACGAATTTATACAGCTATTTGGCAAAAGAGAAGTTCAGATTCATCAATGATTTAGAAGTAGCCAATAGAACTTCCATTACTCATGCGGATTATTTCTCACACTTTCCAAATTATTTGAAACCGATTGCAGCAATTGGATATTTGGATTATAAATTAACTAGTTTATTGATGGTTCGTCATAAAAACGACAAATATTATCTAAAATCTCAGAACATTTTCACCCCGAAAAAGCCTAAAAAAGATGCTTTCGAAGGAGAAATTTATGTTCTCATCAACGGAAGCAGTTTTTCTGCATCTTCTGTAATTTCTGCAAAATTAAAAAACGACAAGCGCGCAATAATTATAGGAGAAGAAACTGGCGGCGCCAATGATGGAACAGTTGCTGGAATATACAGTACTCAAAAAATGCCTCATTCCAAACTAAAATTGCCAATTGGTTTGTTTTTGGTTCAGCCCAATATAGAATTCACTCATACCATGAAAGGAGTTACTCCAGATGTAGAAATAAAACCTACTTTTCAACAAATTCTGGAACGAAAAGATGTAGAATTAGAATGGATTCTGAAAGATATTCAAAACAAAAAAACTTCTCTACAATAGAGAAGTTTTTCGTTTTATGATTAGAATTCAAATATAAATCCGAAATAAGGAAGTGGCATATTTCGATCAGACTCTCCTACATCTAACAAATAATACTGTTGATCTTGTGGAGCATTAGGATTGGCAATAATTCCATTATCCGAAGCATCTCTTTGCAGATTTACCACTGGCAAATTGCTGGCATTTTTAGAACCATATACATTCACTACATCCATATAAAATGTGAATTGCCATTTGCTGAAAATCCATTTTTTCTCTGCTCTTATATCTAATTGATGCGCTACGTTCCCTCTCAAAGTATTTAACTGTGTAAAATTAGAAACTGGACCATTGGCAATGTTCCAAATATTAACCAAAGCACTTCTTGTTAAATCATAAGGCGTTTCTGGAAGTCCTGATTGTAAACGGAATCTCGCTCCTAAATTCCAATTTCTTTTGAAATATTTACCTGTAGTTAAAGAAAGAATGTGTCTAGAATCCCAACTAGAAGGCAATAAATCACCAGCTGCATCAGAAAATATAGAATTCCCAAGAGTATAGGCTACAATTCCGTAGAAATTGTTCAAAGTTCTTTTTTGAGCTAAAACTTCAAAACCATACGTTTCTCCGAAACCTCTAGAATCTACAGGTTCATTTCCTACCACTCCGAAACCTCCACCTAAATTCGCTAGAGAAATTTGGTTTCTGAGTGAGAAAGGATAGTTTTTATATTTTTTATAGTAACCTTCTACGGTAATTCTTAAATTGTCTTTTCCATTAAATTCTAAACCACCCACTAAATGTGCATTTCTGATGTATTTCAAAGAATTTTCATTCACCAAAACATCATTCAGTTTAAGACCCAAACTCGTGTAAGCTGGTAGTTGATAGAAAATACCAGTATTGAAATTAAACGCCCAGTTTTCTGTAAATTTATAATTCAATGAAAATCTCGGAGAAAACTGCTCTAAAGGATTATTGGTTAAATCTGAGTAGTTGCTTGCATCTAATCTCGCTCCTAATGAAACTTGCACTTTATTTTCTAGAAATTTCTTCGCAGTTTGTAGATACAATCCGTACTGAACAAGGTTTAATTCAGAGTTAATGACATCAAAATCTACTGAATTTTGATTGACTTGTTTCACGGTAGAATCATTGGTATACTTTGCAAAATTAATATTAGTTCCTGCACTGAATTGATAATCATTCCAACTGAAATTTCTGTCAATTCTCAATTTGTTTTCGGCTTCTCTAGACTGATAATTGTACAATAAATTATCTGGAGTTTCTATATTTCTGTAATATTTAATCGCTTGGTTATCCAGCATATTTCGGCTCAAAGTAAATAACCAGTTTCCGTTTTCTACCAAATGTCTATAACCTGCTCCAACCGTATAATTCCACTGTGGAGAATTCGGCAATCTGTCTATCAAAGTTAGATTATTAAGTGTTTTTTTAGCATCAAAATTATATTCAAATTGGTCTTTTGCACCTAAACCTATGAAATACAATTCGTCACCAGATTTATATTTTTTAGACACTTTAAAGGTTGCATCATAATAACTTGGTAAAAAAGGCAACCCAATTCCTTTGAAAAGTAACTGAAGATTAGATTTTCTTACAGAAAAAAGTCCGCTCCATGATTGGTCTTTGCTTAGAGGTCCATCCATCATCAATTGTAAATCATCAAGACCTACAATCGCTTTGTACCCGATTTTATCTTTTCTGGCTTGTTTTAAATTAAATTCAAAAAGCGAAGACAAAACGCCATTTCTCTTAGCAGGAAAAGCACCACTATAAAAATCAACATCTTTAATGAAATCTACGGTTATAATTCCTCTTGGTCCACCACTTGCTCCTTGCGTTTGGAAGTGATTAATCACTGGAACTTCTATTCCATCGATATAAAATTTATTTTCTGCAGAACTTCCTCCACGAATAAAAAGGTCATTTCTGAAAGTTGCTGTACTTCCCACTCCTGGAAAACTTAAAATTGCTTTCGAAACATCACGGTTAGAACCTGCATTTTTTTGCACTTCTTCACTTGTAATATTTCTAAGGGAAATTGGGGATTCTGCTGTGGTTTTGTACACTTTTTTGGTAATCGTTACTTCTTTAATCTGAGTAGCGACTTTATTCAACCCGATAGAAAAAGTAAGATTCTGATTAGGAACTACGTTGATATCATTCAGAAAGCCATCATCATAACCTTCTGCTGAAATTCTAAAATTATAGTTTCCTGTAGGAATTTCTGGAATTAAAACACTTCCGTTCCCTATGAAAATTTCATCTTTACCTCCTTGAATAGAAACTGTAGCCGAAAGTGGCTTTTTAGAAAATTCATCAAAAACCGAGATGGTAACACTTCCTACTTGTGCCAAAACTACTGTGGTCACTAATAAAAATAAACTGGTAATTAATTTTTTATACATCAAAATATATTTTTAGCAAAAATAAAACATTTGTTTAGAAAAGCATAAAAGAAAATAGAAATGACGCTTATAGAAAGCGTCATTTCCCCTTAAAAACAACCATTATAAAAACTATGAAATTATGGAAGAATGACCTTGTCAATCACATGAATAATTCCATTAGAGCATTGTACATCCGTAGCCACAATATTAGAAACTCTATTTTTGGCATCGGTAATTTTTGCACCACCAGTTGTGGTTATGGTAAATTTTCCACCTTGGAAGGTAGTAACGTTCATATTATTGGTTAAATCTGTAGAAGCTACATTCGCACCTGCTACTACGTGATATTTCAAAGTATTTTCTAAAGTAGCTTGTGGAATAGCACTCAATCCAGAAAGATTAAGCTCAGTCAACAATCCAGAAAATGCAGTGTTGGTAGGAGCAAAAACGGTGAATGGTGAATTAGCTGTTCCGCTTAGAATACTTACAAAATTAGGCATATCATTTCTGGTTAAAGCGGCAACTAAAGTGGTGAAATTAGGATTTGCAGTAGCGTGAGTTACGATAGTTGGCAAACCAATTACCGCGTCTACTTTGTGAATAACACCATTGGTTACGTCAATATCTGTTTTGGTAACGTTTGAAACGCCATTGATTTTAACACCATTAGAAGTGTTGATGTACATACTTAAGTTTCTAGAACTAGAAGCAGCACCTTTTGCCAAAGTAGAAACATAACCTGTAGTAACCTGCGCAGCTTTAACTTCAGTAGAAAGAACGTGGTTTAATAAAATTTCTTTTAATGTAGCAGTTGGAACTTGTTCTAAAGAAGCAAAACCATTTGCTTGAAGAAAAGCCGTAAAAGCAGCATTAGAAGGTGCAAAAACAGTAAAAGTTCCACTAGATTGTAAAGTAGTTGCTAAACCAGCTTTGTCTATTGCCGCTTTTAAATTAGATAAATCTGCATCTTTTGCGACAATATTGTATACATTTTTGTCATAATTATCATCATCATCAGAACATGAACTTAGAACAAATGTTCCTAAAAGAACAAGGCCAATTTTTTTAATTAGATTTTTCATAATAATTACTTTTTGATTACAGCGCTAAATTAGTACGTTATTTTTCTAATTAATTAATTTTAGTATAAAATTTTACTATAATAGTTATTTATAAAAAAACTCCCTTATAAAAAAGGGAGCTTTATAT
>CAZHCK010000028.1:0-30318 GCA_964530915.1 uncultured Cloacibacterium sp.
GAATGCCGCCCTGTCACGGCGGAGGTCGCGGGTTCGAGTCCCGTCCGGATCGCAAAAAGTTTATCAATTACTTTTCAAAAAATTGATCCGGTAGTTCAGTTGGTTAGAATGCCGCCCTGTCACGGCGGAGGTCGCGGGTTCGAGTCCCGTCCGGATCGCAAAAAGTTTATCAATTACTTTTCAAAAAATTGATCCGGTAGTTCAGTTGGTTAGAATGCCGCCCTGTCACGGCGGAGGTCGCGGGTTCGAGTCCCGTCCGGATCGCAAGCAGAAATGCAAAATCTAATGAAACCCTTTAAATGAAAATTTAAAGGGTTTTTGTTTTTTTAAGACTTATATTTTTTTTAATCTAAGTGATTACAATACTAAAATCAGACTAGAAAAATTTAATTTTTATCATGACCACTAAACTATTTTTATCTATAGCTTCTTTGTTTACATCAATTTCAATTTTAAAAGCTCAGGAAACCACTACTGTAGAGGTAAAAAATCCTCCTGTAATTGTAGAAACGGTTTTTGGAGACAAAGCTTTAGGATTTCAAACTAATTTTCAGAAAAAATTGACAAGTGCTCCTAAATTTGGAATATTTGCAGTAAGTGATATTATTGGAACTTGGGATAAAGACGATACTGACGGTTTTATGGTTCAAGGGAATATTACTTACGAGTTTGCGAAAAATTTAAATTTAATGGGAGGTTTTCACATGGCTACAGGTGTAGATATCAGACCAGCAGTAGGAGTGATTTATTCTAAATGTGCTCCAGATTATGTAATTGTTTTTAATCCGCGTTACTATATAGATGATAATGGAGAAATGGAGGCTTTTTTAATGGGAGAGTATAGACCAAAACTTTCAGAAAATTGGAGATTTTATTCTAAAATTCAGGCGATGTATGCTGCACTTACCAATGAAGGTAATCCTCACACCAGAAGCTATCTTAGATTAAGAGCTGGCGTTAATTACAACGAGATTTCTTTCGGGTTAGCCAGTAATTTCGAATATTTTGGTCCACATCAGTTTAACCAGAATAATTTTGGGGTTTTTGTATCTACTGCATTATTCTAAAAAGTTTGCTCAGTTTATCTTTTAAGAAGAAATAAGTTGATAATTTTATAAAAATTTTAAAATGAAACTGGTTCACATCAAAGAAATTGTAGTAAGTGACGAGCATTTAGACCAAAATAATCATGTGAATAATGTTCAGTATGTACATTGGGTAGAAGAAATGGCAAAAGAACATTGGGATATTTTAAAAAATAGTACGCCTTATTCAGATGATTTTTGGGTGCTTTCTGACCATCATATCCAGTATAAGAAGCAGGTTTTTAAAGATGAAGTGCTTATACTGAAAACATATCCTGAAAAACCAGAAGGAATAAGACAGCCTAGAAAAGTAGAGTTTTACAGAGGTGAAGAATTGGTAGTAGATTCTAGAACGCTTTGGATTCTGATGGATAGTCAGAATTTAAAAATTAGAAGAGTTCCAGAGGATTGGTTAGAAAAAATTTAGAAATTTCTAAACGCTCATTTCTCCTCTATACTCACTTCCTTGAATGATGTTTCTTCTCTCCAGTTCAGCATCAATGTAATTTTGAATTTGGGACTTTTTTAAGCCCCATTTTGGTGCGATGAGCATATCTACATCAGATAAAGCAAAAAGTCTTTGTATGACGATGTCTGGCCTTAATTTTGGCAGAATTTTACAGAGAATGTCAGTATATTCTTCTAAAGTGAAGAGTGGGAAAGGTTCTCTTTTGTATTTTACACCCATAATAGAACCTTTCACGATGTGTAAGTGATGAAATTTCACGAAATTAATTTTCTCAAACTTGTTGATTTCATCAGCATATTTTACAATCATTTCTCGTGTTTCGCCCGGTAACCCTAAAATGGTGTGAACGCAAACATCTAACGAAGAATTTTCTAAAAGCTTCATCGCAGAAATGAAATCTTCATGAGTACAACCACGGTTAAGATTTTGCAAAGTTTCGTTGTAAATAGATTCTATTCCCAGTTCTATATCTACCTCTAATCCTCTCTTTTTATAACTTTCTAGAAGTGTTACAATCTCTGCATTTATACAATCGGGGCGTGTTCCTACAGATAATCCTACAATGTTTTCTGAATTTATTTTCAATGCTTCATCGTACATTAATTTGAGTTCTTCTACTGGCGCATAAGTATTAGAATTAGGCTGAAAATAAATGATAAATTTTTCTGCTTTATAATTTTGAGTAGCGTTTTCCATGCCATGTAAAACCTGTTCACGAATAGAATCTAGATTTCTAGAAGCAGGAGTAAAAGAATCTGTATTACAATAGGTACAACCGCCATAACCTTTGGAGCCATCTCTATTCGGACAAGTAAAACCACCGTCTACAATGACTTTGTACACGCGCTTTCCGTGATATTTTTCTCTGAGGTAAGCACTGTAATAATTATAGTTTTTTTCTCCGTAAGCAAGCGTTTTGATAGACATTTTAAAATGAAGTTAATGCGATATTTTTCTATTCAATTCAGTATGGAATTTTCTGCAAAATTTTTGAGTTGTTTCATTTCGGTTTTTGCTTTTTTCTGACCGATTTTAGTAGCCAAAAAAGTAAGCAATAATAAAACCAATGCAAAGATAGCAAGATAAATTGCCCACGGAAAATCATTGCTATTAATTTGTTTTGTAACAAACCAAATCGTGATAAAAACCATGAAAATAATAGAGAAAATAAAGTACAGAAACATAAAAAAAGTCCAAACGGCTGCACTTGGACCAAAAGTTCCTCTGATAATGGTTTTTTCATCTTCCTTTTCTGCTCTGAGTGAAAGATAAGGTTTCCAAAATTCATTATGAGCGGTTTTTACCCAAATAGAAGCCACTTCTTTATTGATGTTTCCTTGGATTTCAATGTTTTTTTGAAGTTCGGTTTTTAAATTCAATTCAAAATCCTCTTTACTCAAATCAGTTTCTAATTTGAATCGAGGTCTGGTTCTTATGGTATTGAGTTTTTTATCCATTAATTTTCTTGATAAGGAATAGGGTCTTTTAGAATAAATTCTTTGATGAATGTTTCAGAATTTCTGATTAATTTAATTTTTATCACTCTGTTTTCTTCTGTCAAAAAAGCTTCATTGATTTCTTGTAGCGACATGTCAGAAGTCTTTTTACCATTGATTTCTATAAGTTTGTCTCCTTTTTTGATGTCTGCTAAAAATCCCGGTGAGTTTTCTCTAACTCCAGCCACAGAATATTCTGGTTTCAACACAAATTTGTATTGAAATTCACTCGCGTCTTGAATTCTTATTGTGGTTCCTCTGTCGTTATTTGTAGATTCTGGAAGTTTTGGAAGTTCAACTTTTACCAAATCTTTTTCCCATTTCATGCCATCATGTTTGATATCTAAACCACTCATGTTAAATCTGAAAGGTTCTTTTATGGATTTGTTCTTTTTGATGAAAAATAAGCCATTTTTATAGTCGAAACCAATGGTAAATCTTTTTAAAACATCTGCACCAATAGAACCAATTCTTTCTTTTACGAAATTCATAGATTTTACTGATTCTTCGCTCGGCATTGCTACGATGGGTTCATTCAGAATATTATTTCCAAGTTTCAGCGCGTGGATTCTACTACGTTTTCCATAGATGTCACCATTGAATCCTCTTCCTAAAAAATCGTCTATATTAGGTCTGTTATAATTGAAATTGGGAATTCTATTTGGGAAAAGCCACATTGCATCACTATTTCCTAAGTCAATGAGCATTTTTGCGGGGAAAAACTCCTTGGTTTGCTGTACTTCGGCAGTGTGATACGGTTTTTGGGATTCTACACTTATAGGTAGTTTCTCAAATTTTCTGAAAGTTTTCTCAGAATAATATTTTCTATTGTAAACCGTAATAATATGCCTTTCGAAATCTATTTTTAGAGGATTATTTTTAAAAAAATGATAACCAATGATGCCATTTACAGGAATTCCTACGTGAGAAGAGAAATTGAAGTCTTCGTCTAAGATAATATAAATTTCGTGACTGAAATCAATTAAAGTTTTATTGACTTCTACTTTGTTTTTCGTAGATTTTATGCCTTCTATATAATTGCTTCCGCCAAGTCCTGTAAATTTTATTTTTTCTACATTTTCGAAAACTACTTCTTTATTTTCTAAGCTAAAAAGTAAAGTTTCGGAAACGCCAGTATCTAACAAAAAAGTAAGGTCTACATTATTGACTTTTAAATCCAAAAAAACTAAATTATTGATTTGCCGAAAAGGAATATTTACCTTTTTCTTATCCTCTAATATCTGAAAGCCATCTTGAGCATTGATGGATAAAGAAATTAACAGGAAAAGAAAAGATAAGATTTTCATAGTCTGAAATTACAAAGAAAATTTTAATAAAATTCAAAATATTTTGCAGATACATAAAAAAACTCCTCAGAATTTCTGAGGAGTTGTAGTATAAATTATTTTCCGTCTTCCATCTTCCGATTTCTGACTTCCAACTTTTTAGTATCTGTAGTATTCTGGTTTGAAAGGACCTTCTACTTCTACGCCAATGTATTTAGCTTGTTCTGGAGAAAGTGTTTCTAACTCTACACCTAATTTTTTAAGGTGAAGTGCTGCTACTTTTTCATCTAAATGTTTTGGTAACATATACACTTTGTTTTCGTAAGCTTCAGAATTTGTCCAAAGCTCGATTTGAGCTAAAGTTTGGTTGGTAAATGAGTTAGACATTACAAAACTTGGGTGACCAGTTGCACAACCAAGGTTTACCAATCTTCCTTCTGCTAAAATGATGATTTCTTTACCATCTACATTGTAAATATCTACTTGTGGTTTTACTTCAGTCTTGGTATTACCATAGTTTTCGTTTAACCAAGCCATATCAATTTCGTTATCAAAGTGACCAATATTACAAACGATGGTTTTATCCTTCATTTTTTTGAAATGTTCAGCTCTAACAATATTAAAGTTACCAGTAGTAGTGATTACAATATCAGCATTTTCGATTACGGTGTCTAATTTTTTCACTTCGTAACCTTCCATAGCTGCTTGTAAAGCACAGATTGGGTCAATTTCTGTAACAGTTACGATAGAACCAACTCCTCTAAATGAAGCAGCAGTACCTTTACCTACATCTCCGAAACCACAAACTACCACTCTTTTACCAGCTAGCATTACGTCTGTAGCTCTTCTGATTGCGTCTACAGCAGATTCTCTACAACCGTATTTGTTATCAAATTTAGATTTAGTAACAGAATCGTTTACGTTAATTGCAGGCATTACTAGAGTTCCGTTTGTCATTCTTTCGTATAATCTGTGAACACCAGTTGTAGTTTCTTCAGAAAGACCTTTGATTCCAGCAGTTAATTCTGGGAATTTATCAAAAACCATATTGGTTAAGTCGCCACCATCATCCAGAATCATGTTTAATGGTTTTCTGTCTTCTCCAAAGAAAATCGTTTGTTCAATGCACCAATCGAATTCCTCTGCATTCATTCCTTTCCATGCGTAAACTGGGATTCCAGCAGCAGCAATAGCAGCAGCAGCGTGATCTTGAGTAGAGAAAATATTACAAGAAGACCAAGTTACTTCTGCACCAAGGTGAACCAAAGTTTCGATGAGAACAGCAGTTTGAATAGTCATGTGAAGACAACCAGCAATTCTAGCCCCTTTTAATGGTTGAGAAGGACCATATTCTTCTCTTAACGCCATTAAACCTGGCATTTCTGCTTCGGCAAGTTGAATTTCTTTGCGTCCCCATTCTGCTAGGGAAATATCCTTAACTTTGTAAGGTAAATATTGAGTTTTAGTTTCCATAAAATTTGTTAAGTATTTTTTACAAATTTGACCAAAATAGTCAAAAAATTTTTGCAAATTTACATTCTTAATTTCTATTGACAAAATAATGCCCTTCTATCATGATTATTCTGATGAAAATGCTGTAATTCTTTACTGGAAGTATAGTGATGACGATGAATTTAACGCAGAAGAACTCATAGAACCCGAAAATCTGGAAAAAGCCAAAGATTACCATCCCAAAAAGTTATTAGAACATTTGATGGTAAGAAAAATGCTCAAAATGCTACTTCCAGAGCACAAAATTCTCTATAAAACCATTGGCGAACCTTATCTCTGGCCAGATTCCGCACATATTTCTATCACGCATTCTTTTCCATTTGCTTCTCTAGCGGTATCCAAGAATAGAGTAGGAATAGATTTAGAGAAAGTAAGTTCTAAAATTCTAAGAATCAAAGATAAATTTCTACACGAATCAGAACATGTTTGGACTCAGAACAGACAAAATGAAGTAGATTTATTGACGATTATTTGGGTCATCAAAGAAAGTCTTTATAAAGTTCACTTATCTAAATATTGGTCGTTAAAAGCTCATTATCAGGTATTTCCTTTTGATATTAATAACCTTTCTGAAATAAAATGCAGAGTTTTTGATGATTTTTTTAGTCATGATTTCACAGCGAAAGTTTTTAAAATAGAAGATTTTTACTTCGCCATTGTAGAAGAAAACCGCGATTTAGAAGATTAATCAGTTACTTTTTCTGCAATTTTTCTTTGGTCACGAGCTTGATTGTAAATCAGTTCCAGTAATTCTCTGATGTTTTTGAGCTCAGTAAGATGAGAAATATTTTTAGGATCTCTTCTGTCATAGAATTCATTTTCGGTGATTTCTTCTTTTCTTTTTTCTAAAAGTTCATTCACCAAATCTTCTGGCGTGAGCTTGCTTTCTGCAAAATCATCTTTTTTAATTTCTTGTTTTTGCAAGATAGCGATGGTACGAGAAAGTTCAGCATTGATCTTATTTTTCCAATTTTCGAAGTCTATTTCACGATAAACCGTGTTTTTTTGTGCATACTGAGAAAGAGATGCGCTATAAGCGGTAAAGAGGTGAGAAGTGGTCACAAATTGGTGAACGTTTTCTAAATTTTTCTGTTGACCTTTTGGATCAGAAAGCATTTTCTGGAAATTATCAGAAAGGTTAGCCAAACTCACCACAGCATGTTTTCGGCTAATTTTATAATCTTGAATGGCTATGTTTTTTTGCTGAAGAATCTCAATGATATTATTTAAATATTTATGATTGGCAAGGATGTAATTCAGCATAAAAGTTCTGTTTTTCTGATGTTCCCAAACTGGCAAAACCAAGTAAGAAACCAGAAATACAATGACCCCGGCAATTGCAGTATCAATCAGTCTTTCGATAAAAAGTTCTGAAAATTCTCCAGGTTTCAGGAAGTTGAACATCAGGAAAATATAAATCGTCATGAAGAAAACAGACCACGCATATTTATCTTTGAGCAAACTGAAAGTGAGCACCAAACAGATTAAGAAAATCACAAATTGTGTAGGAGGATTGGTGATGAAATAAATAATAAACAATCCAGCTGCAGCACCACCAATTGTTCCGTATAATCTGAGGATGTTTCGATGTTTGGTAATGCTGTAGGCAGGTCTCATAATCGCCAAAATGGTAATGAGAATCCAGAAAGTCTTTTGAATATGAAAAATTTCGATTTTAGAAATGGTGTAACCCATTAGTAATGCGGTAGTTATTCTTACGGCATGTCTGAAATGATTGGATTTGATAGAGAAATTTTCTAGGAAAACTTTTGAGTTAAGTTTTTCTTCTTTTTGTACAAATTTTTCTAAATCTAAACCAGTAGAAAGGCTTTTTGCCAATTTGATATCTTGAGATTTTAAAAGATATATTTTTTGAGTCTCTTCTGAAATGGCAGAAATTCTGTGCATGATTTGTCTCAAAATCATGAAATCTTCTAGCGTTTCAGCGTTCAGATGTTGATTTCTGAGTTGGTAATATTCTTCGTGTAAGGCATGAAGTTCTGCCGAAATATCATTAATAGGAGCGGTTTTTAATCCACCTTGAATAGAAATCCCGATGTGAACCAATTCATTAGATAATAAATTGAGGTAATTGTGGATTTTTTCTAAAATGTTTTTATTGCCAAAAGTATTTTGCAGTTTTCGGTAATCATTGGTTGAGGTTAGTAAAATTTCGTAAAGGTCTAAAGAATTTAAGAAAAGCTGCATCAATAATCTACTGGTAGAAGTAGATTCTCTTACGATTTGTCGGGTTTTAAAAACTACTTCTCTTGTTGCTTCTTGGTGTTCTTTGATTCTAACTTGTAATCCAAAAATTTGCTTGTATAAAACATCAAAATCTGGTTTAGAATGGTAAAATTGTGCTTTTAATTTCAAATAATTACCGAGTTCTATGTAATTTTCGCCAATCATTTGTTCTGCCAGTTTATATGGTTGGATAACCGTTACCAGCATGAAAACCAAGATGAACCAAATTCCACCTAAAGTAAAAACCAATGCATTATAAAACGCAGAATGACCACCAGGAGCGCCATCTATAAAAATGGCTAAAACCACTAATGTAAGGGAACCTACTGCTGCTAAACGTTGTCCGTAAACGCCTAACATGGTAAAAAAAATCCCGAAAATGATAATTTCTAAAAAAATTAGCGGTGGGAAATCTTTCAGCAATCCTGCAATCAGCGAGACAAAGAAATAAAATCCAGAGGCAACTATCAATGCGTTTCTTCTTCGGTGAAAAGGACCTGTAGAATCCGTAAGTGCTAGGAAAAGGGTTCCTAATGGAAATAAGAAAAATTCTTTCAGCAAACCTAAATAAGCCAAAATAATACTCGGGATTACAACAGCTAAAGCAATTCTGGTTCCTGAGTAAATATATTGACTGGTGATAAATTTTTTAAGTTCCGAAGCATAATTCATTTTGCAAAGATAGCAATTGTCTCGAAAGTCTGAGATTCTGGAATATTACTAAACTCTGAATTTTTGTAAAAAAAACCGCGCCGAATTGAAAATTCGGCGCGGTGCAAAAAATATTTTATTCTTCTACCACTTCTGCATCTGGTGCATTTTTCTTAACAGATTCTATTCCGTTATCTCTTGCTGCTTCTGATTCATAGAGTTCGCTCGTTCCAATGATTTGTCCGTTTCCAGCTTTCAAGTTGAACATTGGCTTCCCATTACTACTTGCTTTTCGCTCATATTTTGCATCATCTGAAGCGTTTTTCTTTACAGATTCTACGCCGTTTTCGCAAGCTGCTTTTGTGGTATAAACTTCACTGGTCAAAATAACTTGTCCATTTCCAGCTTTTAAATCAAATTTAAAACCAGTTGCAGTGGTTTTTATTACAAATTTTCCCATAATGTTTTTGATATTTAGTTAATTTCAAAGTTATAGAAAAATAAAAAAATCTCAATAAGAAATTGAGATTTTTTAAAATTTATTTTCGAAAGATGTTAATAGTCTTCGTTGTTATATGATTCTTCGCCAATGTTCCAAGTAAGTCCGAATCTTAAAGTATTATCAAGAGCGGTATTTACTTTAGAAGTATTGATGAGGTAAGATAAATCTAGACCAAAAGAGTTGTAATTAAGACCTACACCTACAGTAGCGTATTGTCTTGCTCCTTGAATTTCACTCTCTCTGAAATAACCCGTTCTCACCGAAAAAGCATTGTCATAAGAATATTCTAAAGAGCCACTGTACATAATACTTTCTTTATTGCTGAAAGATTTACCAATTCCTTCGATTACGCCCACATTTGGAACGTTTCCTGTATCGTCTGGACCAGGAACTAGTAATTTAGAAGCTTCTAAAGTTAAACCTACTTTGTTGACTTCGTCTAAAAATAAGTCATAACCAGCTCCTAATCTGAAAGTGGTAGGTAAATATGAACGTGAATTTTCGTCACCAGTGTAATCTAATCTTGGACCTAAATTTTGAATTGCCCAACCAGCTCTTACTCTTCCTTCGTAATCACCAAAACTGGTATGTTTATAAGTTTGTAAATATCCAGAAACGTCTACAGCAAATGAATTTCCTGGTTTAAGTGTGCTTTCAGAACCAATTCCACCAGATAAATCAGAACGGATATATCTTCCTGTTACTGCCATAGAGTAGGTGTCTGATAATTTTAAAGCATAAGCTACATCTATTGCAAATTCATTAGGTTTTGCGGTTCCTTCATTTACCACTTCGCTTCCTACTAATCTGGTAAGATCTACAGAACCCATATTGAAATAATAAATACTTGCAGAAAGAGAGGAACGGTCTTCTTCTCCTAACATGGTATTAAAGCCTAGATATAGTAAAAATACATCGTTGGTTAATTTTCCCATCCATGGAGTATAACTTACCGCAGCAGAAGAGGTATTTCTACTAAATGGAAACTTAGAAGCATTCCAAAATTGTGAAAAAGCATCTGCGCTTGTTGCCACACCTTGGTCTCCTAAACCTCCAGCTCTAGCATCTGGAGAAATCCTTAAAAAAGGAGCTCCTGTAAGCACAGGATAAGTATTTTGTGCCATCGCCAAACTTCCGATTCCAATACTTAGTCCTAAAAAGAGTTTTTTTGTTAATTTCATATTTGTTTTTTCTATTTTAAAATCACTAATTTTTCTACTAAAGAGGTAGTTCCTTTACATTTTTCTTGATTTTGACTCTTTACTAAAACTTTGTAAATGTAAGTTCCTTTACCAACTGGAGCGCCAAAATCATCATTTCCGTCCCATTCTATAGCAGTTCTGTGTGTTCTATATCCTTCTAAAAATGGAGTAGAAGTCACTGTGGTACTGAATGTTCGTACTAATTTTCCTGTGATGGTGTAGACTTGAACATTTACATCTAAAACATCATCACAATTGTGTTCAAACTGTATATAAGTTTTATTGGTAAAAGGATTCGGCCAATTTAGTAATTTTTTAACAACTAAATTTTCGGCTTCAGGGTCTCTTACTACAAAGTTTAACGTTTGAGTAGTCGAATTATTGTTAATGTCCCAAACTTTAAAGGTCAATTGGTGATTTCCAGGTTTTAAATTTTGGAAAGGATAGAGTACAGAGCCTTTCTGATAGTCTAAGAAAGAAGCGTTGATACAACCATTTCCTGTTCCTGGAGTGTAAAAATCGTTCAGAACAGTGGTATTGATAACTTCGCCGTCAAGAACTACGGTGATGTCATGACCAATTCCTGAACCTGTAGAGTTAATTCCTGTATTATCTGTTACACAAGCCAAAAGATTAGGATTAGAGTCGGTAATTCCTCCATCTACAAAATTGGTGTTGTTTAAGTACAATTGAACTTTCGGAACTTCATTATCATTAATTCCGTTTGGATTAATATCTCCAACTTTTTGTGTTTTATTATTGAAAACATCAAAAACATTATTATCTGCATAAGCTAATATTCTTCCGTCTCCCACAGTATAATTAATGTCTTTTGGCATGTAGAATTCTACGGTGAAAGTTCCATTTGTAACCGTTCCAGAAGCTTTCACAATCGGGCTTCCTTCTTCGAAATAATTAAGAACTGGAGTTAAGTTTCCATCATTGTTGAGGGTTTTCTTAGCTAATTTTTTATCAAAAATATTGATGACTACTTTACCATTAAAAGTATTGTCAATAGCGCCTGACTGGTTATTGATATGCCCCGTAATTTTTACAAAATCTAGGGCTCTTAGTTGACCAACAACTGGTGAATCTATATTGTCTATGCTGATAAGGTTTTTCGGTCTGCTGAGTTTAAGAGCTGGGTCGCCTAGAAGATTTACTTTCAAGTGGTTTGAATCTGTTCCATATTCAGTTTTTGCTGCGATAAAAGCATCTCCTACGGATAAAAAGTCATTGTTATACAGTTTAAAGAGATTTCGGGTAAAAGTTTCTGTAAATAATCTTCCATAAACTGTAGCAATTGCTCTAGAAGAGGTAATCATAGAATTGGCTCCACCTTGTGGTAGTTTCATGAGTTGTTCTCCCGCAGAGGAAGTATTGTGGTCATCCCAAAGTGTAAATTCACAAGTAATGGTACTGATGAAAGGAAATCTGCTGTAAGCGTTGTTGTAATTATTAAAAGCCGCAATTTCTTGAGTAGTCAAAACTCTTTCTTGCGCCCAACCGTTAATTCCTCCATGTCCGAAATAATACAGATATAAACTGTTGCTCATTGCATTCGTAATGGCTTGGTTTACTTGCGGAAATCTTTGTCCACCTGCTGTACTTTGACCCGGAAAAGCATCTAAGTACAATTTTTTGATATTATATTCTGGTTTGTCTGTGTTTCCTTCAAAATTATTGGCTAAAACCAAGTTCATCACATCATGGAAAGTTCCTTTGAGATAAGGATTCGTACTGGTATCTACACGACTGTCTTGGTCGTCATCTACCACGAAATTCATTTTTAGTCTCCAATCTCCAAAAGGCGAAGATTGTCCCGGAACTGCATTGTAATAAGAAAGCGTTTTATCGACTAAATTTTTTGCTTCAGCAATATTTTCTGCAGGAAGTCTTCCTACTGGAATATCTGGTAAAATAGCATAAATATAAGTCGTGTTTTGTGGAGTAGTCATCCCGAAATAATCATCGGTTACAAATGAAGCTTCGTAGTTTTCACTATAATCACTTTGATAACTTGGGATATAGTTTTTATTATTGGTGGTAATATTTCTATAATCAAATGTAGTATCTCCTAAGATAAGTACATATTTTAGCGTTCCAGCTGGAGTATTTAGTTTGGTAATAAAATCTCTAATCGCTGTTAAATCTTGTCCGCCAGAAGAAAATTCATTGTAAATTTTCTTTACATTGGCTATTTCTACTTGATAATTTTTTTGGGTTCTGTAATAGTTGGCAATTCTTTCGGCTTGTGGTGTAAAATCGCGAGTGGTAACGATGAGGTAATCTACATTTTTCAAACCAGATAAGTCTTGATTGTCCACTTTTTCAACAAAAAGTGGCTCAAAAGAAGCGGAATTTTTAAAAGCTACAAATTCATTATTAAAGTAAGGAGAATTTGTAGTGTATCCGAATGAAAATTGCGCTCCTGAAGCTTTATTGACAATTTTTTTAGCATTTGTAATGTCTGAAACATCCCAAATTTGCTCTACGTTTGTGGCGTTTTCTACCGTAAATCCGAAAGTCTCTCCAGAACCTGTAGGAATTTCAAAAACTCTGAAATTCATTTGTGCATCATTGTATACAAGGTCTTGTTTGTATTGAACTTCTGCGTAATCCAGGTAATAAGCGACCAAAGGATTAGAAGATTCTAAAGTGTAATCTATTTTCAGGGTCGTTCCGCTTAGATTTGACGCAGAAGTTTCCCAAGGAATTTCTTTGATTTTAATTTCTGGGGAATTGCTAACCGTAAAACTGCTGCTGTTTTGTCCGTTGATGCTGTAGGTAATTTTATCATTGGTTGCGTTTTTCACATAAACCGAAGATTTTATTTTTACAGTATCCGTAGGTTTAATAGCGGTTTTGGTAGTAAAAGAAACCGATTTATTGGCATTAAAAGCATCTCCCACCCAAAGTCTACCAATATTCAAGAAATTGGTTTTTTCTTCATTGATAAATTGATAGTCGTCATAACGAGTATAAACTTTGGAAGATGGCGCAATATCTGAAAGGGTTAATCTTTTCCCTTCTCCTTTGTCAAAATTAATGAAGTAATAAGAGAAATTTTCATAGATATTTACACTATTATCACTGATGTGAGTGAGTCTGGTTTCGTTACGTTTGTAGCCACTTCCATTATTTACATTGTAAAGATTATAACCATGTGGACCTTGAGCGTAGAAAAGTGCATAGTCATTTTCGTCCCATTTTCCATCTTCTTCACCGATAACTTGTATCGCGTTTTCTTGTAAAGCGGCATATCTGAAATCCTGATTGAATTCTGGTAGCATTAAGCCACCATTTCCATAAATTCTGAAATTTTTAGGATTAATGCTCGCTGGATTGATGCCATTATCTCTAAGAAATTTGGTTGTGATTTTAAAAACCCCAGACTTATCGACTTTAATTTTATAGAAGTTTCCAGATTTCAAAGGATTTTCGGTAGTGCCAATTAAATCAGAAGTTCTAGAAGTTCTTTGGTTATTAACCGTTTTTTTTACCAGTTCAAAAGAGGTTAATCTATAAAGTGTATTTTTATCTTTTTTAATGGTTGCAATGACTACATTGGTGAGAAATTGTCCGTTGATGGTTTGTTTTTGACTATTAGAGTATGCAATTTCTTTAGTGGAAACATTATCAGCAATTAAACCAAATACTTCTTTAGCTGGAATTTTTTCCCAAATTAAGTTTTTAATATCATATTGAGAAGATTCCTTTTCTTTTTTAGAAAAAGTAAGATAAGGAACTCCATTAATTACAGAATAATTTTCGTTTTTAAAAAATGGAAGATTGTATTGGAAGGTTCCATAATCCATTATTTTGTTTCCTTCCCATTCTATCGTGGTTTTTTGACCAAATAGTTGGCCAGTAAAAACTACAAGAAGAAGTAGTAATAAATTTTTTTTCATAGTCTAAAATTGCGCTACAAAATAAACGAAAAAAACAAAATTTTCATATCAAACAATAAAATAAATTTTAATACGTTAAAAAAAACATAAAAAATCTTACTTTTGATGTTTGATTAATAAAATAAATTATTTTTCTTTGTAGCTCGAAATTATCTAAAACAATTATGAAAAAACTAAAGTTTATTTCATTGCTTACACTAGGCGCAACATTGCTTCTAACCAGTTGTGGTGGAGGCGGTAACGTAAAAAGTGGAGGCGGAACCAAAAAATTTACCAGCAAAACAGGTTGGAAGCCTAATGACACGAAAGGTTGGTTCTTTACTGGTAAAAAACAAAAACCAAAAGGATGGCCAGGAATGGTCTATGTAGACGGAGGTACTTTTACCATGGGGTTGGTAAAAGACGATGTAATGCATGATTGGAACAATACCCCAAGAAGAATGCAGGTAAGTGCGTTTTTCATCGGTGAAACAGAAATCACTAACTATGAATATAGAGAATATGTAACTTGGCTTAAGTTTGTATTCCCTCCATCTGATCAAAGTTTTAAAAATATCTATACAGGTGCTTTGCCAGATACATTAGTTTGGAATAATAAATTATCTAGAAATGATTATGCGGAAACTTATTTCCGTGCTCCAGAATATGATTACTATCCTGTAGTAGGAGTTTCTTGGCAACAAGCAGCTAGATATTGTGACTGGTTAACGGATAGAACCAATGAAAGAGAATTAATGAATCAAGGACTTATTGATAAAAGTTATTACGCCAATGATGGAAATAATCAAGGTCCGAATGCATTTAACTTAGACAAGTATAAAGCAAATGATCCAGAATTAGATGCTTATCTTAACAAGCAAAGACAGCAACAAAAATCTGGTATCAAAACTTCTAACGCAAGAATTCAAGCAGCAAACAGAAACGCAACCGCAGGTTTAGTAACTAAATTCCGTCTTCCTACAGAAGTAGAATGGGAATATGCAGCGCTTGGTTTACAAAAAAATAGAGAATACAACAACTACCTAGGAAAAGAACCTGAAATTGAAAAATTAAGAGGTAAAAAAGGTAAAAACAGAGGAATGTACCTAGAAAACTTTAAACAAGGTAGAGGTGACTATTCTGGTGTTGGTGGTTGGAATAATGACGGAGCTCCTACAACTGCGGACGTGAGACAATATCCTTCTAATGATTTAGGGATTTATGGTATGTATGGTAACGTAGCAGAATGGACTGCGGATGTTTACAGACCAATCATAGACGAAGAAGCGAGCGATTTCAATTACTACAGAGGAAATATGCCACAGCAAACTGTTAAAAATGCTGATGGAACTTATAAAAAAGTAGATCCTAAAGATATGAAGTTCGAAAGATTAGCGGATGGTAGAGAAATCTACAAAGGCTTACCTGGAACTTATGAAAGAAGAACTGTAGAAGATCAAAGAAATTATAGAGATGGTGATTTCATGTCTTCATTAGAAGCTGGTTATGGTAAAGAAGTAGACAGTTCTATGGCAGAATACAATATGTATAACTCACCTAAAACTCAATTCATCGTAGATGATAAAGGTAGAGTAATCTTGCAAAAAGATAATAAGCCAAGAACAACTAAAGTTTCTAACACAGCTAGAGTAGTAAAAGGAGGTTCTTGGATGGATACTGCATATTGGTTAGACCCAGGACAAAGAAGATTCAAAGAAGAATCTAAATCTTTCGGATGGATTGGTTTCCGTGTTGCACAAGATGCTAGAGATACCAACAATAAGAGAACGAAGAGATAAAATTTCTTTTAAATAATTTAAAATCCTTTCCTTTTTTGGAAAGGATTTTTTTATTTTTACCACATGAATATTACAGATTTTTATGCGCTTTATTTACAAGCCAATAAAGTAACCATAGACAGTAGAAAAATTGAAAAAAATGATATATTTTTCGCTTTTTCTGGTGAGAATTTTAATGCGGCTACTTTAGCTGAAACAGCTGTGGATAATGGCGCTTTTGCCGTAATCGTAGAAGATAAAAATTTTGAAAATACCGCTAAAAATATTTTTTATGTAAAATCTACTCTAGAATTTTTACAAGATTTAGCAAAACATCACAGAGCACAGTTGAGAATTCCTATTATTGCTTTAACAGGAAGTAATGGGAAAACTACGACCAAGGAAATCATTCATGCTGTTCTTTCGCAGAAATACAATACCCAATATACTTTTGGAAATCTCAATAATCACATTGGTGTTCCTTTAACCGTTCTTTCTGTCAAACCAGAACACGAAATGGCGGTGGTAGAAATGGGCGCCAATCACCAAAAAGAAATTGAGTTTTTATGCACCATTGCTCAACCTAATTTTGGGTATATTACTAATTTCGGAAAAGCACATTTAGAAGGTTTCGGTGGAGTAGAAGGCGTAATCAAAGGGAAATCTGAATTGTATGATTACCTCAAATCAAATAATCAATTTGTAATAGTGAATGAAAATGATCCTATTCAGGTTGAAAAAACAGAAGGATATGATTTGGTGATTCCTTTCGGAAGAAGAGATTCTGAGTTTTATTTTGAAAAATTCACAGAAAATAATTGCGTAGGAATTATTTATAATGAGGTAGAAGCACTTTCTAAACTTACAGGAGATTACAATTTTACCAATCTTTGTGCGGCTACCAGTTTAGGTTTGTATTTCGGGATTGATTTTAATTTAATCAAAAAAGCCATTGAAGAATACACTCCAACCAACATGCGTTCGCAAATCGTGAAAAAAGGAGATAAAACCTTGGTTTTAGATACTTATAACGCGAATCCTAGTTCTATGAAAGTTTCTCTGGAAAATTTCAATGATTTTATTGGAACTAAGACCATCATCATTGGTGATATGCTAGAATTGGGCGAAGAAAGCGCAGCAGAACATTCTCAGATTTTAGAATTGGCGAAATCGCTTAATTTTGATGAAATCATTACTGTTGGGCAGCATTTTAAAGAAGTAAATGCTTCTGGAGTGGCATTTTTAACCACTCAAGATTTAATCAATTATTTAACCGAAAATGATATTCATTCGCAGAACATATTGCTGAAAGCTTCACGAGGAATCGCACTCGAAAAAGCATTAGAATTTATTAAATAGAAAAGAAAAGGTGGAAATTTAAATTTCCACCTTTTTTATATTGCAAAAACCTCGCTTAAAATCAGTTTTATGTTTTTAAAAGTATTGGGCAAAACTTCTTCGTTAATTTCGGTTTGCGTTTTCCATTCTACTTTTGTAATTCCTTCTTCGATTTGAGGAATAGGTTGTTTTTGACCTACATAAGTCATTTTAAACCAATGGGTAGCTTTCAGAATTCGTTCTTCCTTTCCTTGTCTTTTTTCTTTGTAAATATGGAAAGTAGTATTCACAAATTCTTCTAAAATAAGCTCTGTAAGTCCAGTTTCTTCTTCTAATTCTCGTAGCGCAGCATTTTCTAGAGATTCTTCTGGCTCTATTTTACCTTTCGGCAAGTCCCATCTTCCTAATCTGTGAATGAAAAGGATTTTGTTTTCTTGATTAAAAACAATTCCTCCCGCAGCTTCTACTACTCTGTGCATAGAAGTAAGTTCTTCCCAGATTTCATCTAAATGCTCACCATAGATGTTAATTTCTGGTGTAGAAGTGTTTTCTAATGCATCTAGGGCGATTTCTACCGTTGTAGTCCCTTCATAAGGCAAGTTCTTCTCAATGGGAATTGGAGATTTACTGATGCTTAATCTTTTTTCATTGACAAAAACTTTATACATTTGTAATTATATTAATTTTTACAAAAATATTAAAAAAATGAATTTAGAAGGAAGAAAAGTTATAGTAAATAAATCTTCTGAGCAACTTTTTGGAATGCTTAAAAATCCTGAAGATTACAAACACTTAATGCCAGATAGTTTAACCAGTTTTGAACACAGAGAAGATGGCTTTAAATTTGGTTTAAAAGGAATGCCAGAAGTTGCCCTTAAAATTGCTGAATTGGTAGAAGGTCAAAAAGTAGTTTTGAAGTCTGCAAGTTCTTCATTAGATTTTTCACTTACAGGAAACATCTCTCCAGTAAACGAAAACCAAACAGAAGTTCAGTTATTATTTGATGGAAATTTTAATCCATTTATCAAAATGATGGTAGAAAAACCATTACAAAACTTCTTAAATGCACTTACAGACAAGTTAGAGCAACTTTAATAGCATTTAAACGATAAAAAAAAGGTTTTAGATTTCTTCTGAAACCTTTTTTTTATACCAATATTCCGCTGCAATGATTCTCTGAACTTCCAGTTGCTGAACAAAGTACATTTATCTCATTTCTGAGTCTTAAAACGCCCATAAATGCGAAAATCAGTGCTTCTTTGAAGTTGATTATGTTTTCGTCTGGAACAATGAGTTCTGTCTGTGATTTTCCTCGAATTTTTTCTAATAAATAAGTGTTGAAAGTTCCACCACCAGTTACTAAAACAGTTTTGAGTTGATTATCATTAAAAACTTTGTCAATTTGTACCGCAATATGTTCTGTAAAAGTAGCGATGATGTTTTCAGGAGTTTCGTCTTTTAACAAAGGAAAAACCTCTGAGTTCACAAATTCTACGCCGAGTGATTTTGGAGCTGATTTTTGATAAAAGGTTAAAGCGTTCAATTGCTCTAAAATTTTGAAATTAATTGCGCCATTTCTGGCAAAATCACCGTTTTCATCATAGTTTTTGCCTAATTTTTCTGCAAAATAATTCAAAACTACATTGACTGGCGAAATATCAAAAGCAATTCTTTGATGGTTTTTCTGTAATGAAATATTAGAAAATCCGCCCAAATTGAGACAAGCATCATATTGTGAAAATAAAAGTTCATCGCCGATGGGAACTAATGGTGCACCATTTCCGCCCATTAAAACATCTTGACTTCTAAAATCGTAGATAACAGGCTTTTTAGTTATTATTTTTATGGCTCTTCCATCACCGATTTGCAATGTGAATTTTCGTTGCGGTTGATGAAAAACAGTATGACCGTGAGAAGCGATAAAATCTAAATCAGTAATATTATTTTTGGAAATAAATTCTTGAGTTTTTTCGCCGAGATAGAAACCATATTCTTTGTCTAGTGCCAATAAATCTTCAGCCGAAAGTTGAATAGCATTTTGCAGACGATTTTTCCATTCTGGAGAGTAAGGAATGGTCTCGGTTTTTAGAATTTCAAATTCCCAATGTGTTGCATTTTGAAATTTTGCATAGCAAATATCTAAACCATCAAGGCTGGTTCCAGACATTAAACCAATGGCGAAATATGTTTTCATGAATTAGAATTAATAAACCACAAAAGATACAAAAGATATCCAAGGAAAATTTATTCAAAAGTAAAAAAAGTAAATCAAAATCCTAAATCTCTACCTTTACCTCAACCTTTACCTCAATCTTAATTTCCAGAATTCGGCATTTTCTTCACATTGAAGTCTCCCGAATTGTTGTAGAAAGTATATTCAGAGAAATCATCTTTTGCATTCATTCCATTTGCCGCCACGAAAATTGAACCATCTTTATCTGTTATGAAAACGGTATCTTTAGTGTACATTCTTTGCTTCGCTTTGTCCCAATAAATAGATTGCATGGCAAAAGTTTGTCCTTCGTTATTGATGACTTTTACATTTCCTTTGGCTTCGTAGAATTGTTTTTTGTCAATCATTTTAGCATATTTTGCCCAAAGTTTTCCTGGAGTTTTGGGTTTTTTAGAATCATAGAATTCTAGATATAATCCTTTTCTTATCACTACATAAGGAGTGTCTACAAACTCATATTCTTCTAGCAATGGTGCTTTGAAACGCACTTTTACCATTCCAGAATCTTTTTTTACAATGTCTGCATTGTAGATAATTCTAGAAGCGAAATTGGTGCTTTTTTTATCGTTTACTTTAGCCAAATCTTCTTCGCAAGAAGTCAAAGCAAAAAATATAGCCAAACCTGAAAAGGTGACTATATTTTTAAATAATATTCTTGAGAATTTTTTCTGCATTTTTATAGATTTAACTATAAAATTTATGAATAAATATATTGTTCGGTTTATTCGTAAACTCTTTTCTGGAACCATTTATCAGCAAAATTAATTCCAACTTTTACGTTGAAGAAATTCTGTTGGATAAGATTGTTTTCTAAAGTTCCTCTTCTACCAAATTCTAATCCTAAGTCTATACCGCTCATTCTTACAGCATTCGATTTTTCGAAAGGTAAAGTAACTCCAGCAGTGATTCCGTATTGGTTAATATTGGTTCCGTTGACGCTAAGATTTCCTTTTTCATAGAAAGCACCATATCTGTAAACTACACGGTTAAAATAGCTTCTGAAGTCATTATAATTTGGTAAATACCAGCCACCTGCAGAAATTCTATAAGAATCTTGGTAAGTGAAAGGTTGACCTAAAAACATGGTAGTAGAACCTTTTTTATAATCGATTTGAGCAGAAGCAAACCATTTTGCATCATGACCATAACCAACCCCTAAAGAAGCTTCTGTAGGAATAAGATTTTTGTCTTCACTGGTTTTCTTTTCTATTTCGGTAACGTTTAATTTTTGGTCTAGATAATAGTAATAAGTACTGTTTAAGAACTGAGTTTTTACATTACCAGTGGTTCCAAAAGTGTAAGTTGCACCTAAAGTAAGTTTTTTATCGTTTTTAAATTTTTTCTGATACGTAGAACCTAAGGTGAAGTTGAAGGTTTTAATTCTATTAGAAGTTTCAAAACCATTAATCAATTCAGCATTAGAATATGCCAATTCTTCTACATCTGATAATTTTCCGAAGTAGAAATTACTTCTTAAACCTACAGCAAATTCTTTGTTTACTTGATAACCGAAAGCTGCTTGAATAGTACTTAGTGTACCTTCACCATAAAAATGGTTAGCTTTTGCAGTTTTATCTGCTAAAGAATCTACAGTGATAATATCATATCTTTTAGAACTATACGGTTGATATCCTAATCCAAATTTCAATTTTTTAGAAATGGGGAAAGCTATAGAAATATTAGAAAGATAATTAGAATGTTTATTAGCGCTTAATCCATTAAAATCAGATTTTAAAGATTGGTTCTCATTGGTCATTTGAACTCTGAAAGAAGTAAGCTCTAGATTAGTGTTTGCAGCTGGGTTTTTAAAGTTAAAACTGTTATTGAAATCCCAGATATATGCGGTGTTAATACCGCCCATTGAACTGGTTTCTACTGAGTTATCATATTTTACTTCGCCGATACCAAATGCTGCATAAGGAGAATTACCTAAACTTTGCGCTTCTACACTTAAACCAACAGCAATGAAAGGTAAAAGAAAAATTCTTTTTATCATTATCTTTTTTAATTAATGCGCAAATATCTTAATTATTACTGAAACGTGAAAGTTAATAAGCGTTAAATTTCACAGTATTAAAGACGAATAGATTAGAAATTTTTATAAAATTAACTCAAAATCGAAAAAACTTGTAGCATCCGTCTTTTCACTTTCCACCAAATTCTTATCTTTGAAACTATGAATTGGGAAGAAATTGTAGGACAAAAAAAAGTTATAGAAACGCTTAAAGATGCCATAGATAAAGAAAGAGTAGGGCATGCTCAGTTATTTATTGGCGAAGAAGGTTTCGGCGTTTTACCATTGGCTCTGGCTTATGCTAAAGAAATTCTCAAAAGAGAAAATGAACATGCTGCTTCTAAAGTAGAGCATCTCAATCACTTAGATTTACATTTTAGTTTTCCCGTTTTTACAGAAAAAAGTAGTGCTTTGAGTCAGCGTTTGTTTGAGGATTTTAGAAATATTATTTTAGAAAATCCTTATGCTTCCATCAATGATTGGAATGAAGTTTTAGACGCCCAAAACAAGCAATTGTTTATTTCTGCTGATGAAGTAGATGCGCTGAATCAGAAGTTTGCGCTAAAAAGTTTCGAAGGAGGAACTAAAATTCTCATTGTTTGGCGTGTAGACAAAATGAATGTTATTGCTGCCAATAAATTTTTGAAATTTCTAGAAGAGCCACCCAAAAAGACGATTATTTTGCTTCTTGCAGAGAAAATAGACACCATTTTGCCTACCATTTTATCAAGATGTCAAGCGACAGAAGTTCCAAGAATAGATGACGAAAGTCTAGAGCAAGGAATCAGAAGTCAATTTGATGTTTCCGAAGAAAAAATAAAAGAAGTAATTCACCAAGCGCAAGGAAATTTCAACACAGCTTTACAATTGCTTCAAAATGATTCAGCAAATGAAGAATTTGAAGAACTTTTTATCGATTGGGTGAGAAATGCCTTCATGGCGAAAAAGAAACCGGAAGTTTTGAGAAATATCGTTCTTTGGGGAAGAAATATCGCTTCTTGGAACAGAGAAAAACAGAAAAATTTCTTAGATTTTTGTTCTGAGATGTTCAGATTAGCATTATTGCAAAATTATGATGCAGAACATTTGGTTTACAAGCGTTTATCTAAAAACGGATTCAATTGGGAAGCGTTTACCAATTTTATTCATGGCGCTAATATTGTAGATATTTTAGAAGAAATCTCCGATGCTGATTTGCATCTTTACAGAAACGCAAATGCCAAAATAGTTTGGACGGATTTAGGCATAAAATTAACTAGATACATTCACCGAAGTGCATAAAAAAATCCCGAAATTTTCGGGATTTTATTTTTACTAAGCTGCTTTTTCTTTTTTAGCAACACAACAAGATTTTTTGTCTTTGTTGGCTTCAGCTTTACAGTCTTTTTTGTCTTTAGAAGCGCACTCCTTTTTTTCTTTTGCACTACATTCTTTTTTATCTTTTGCTGCGCAACAAGATTTTTTCGGTGTTTCTTGAGCCATTCCTAATGTAAATACTGATATGGCTAATACTGCGATGATTCTTTTCATATTGTTTAATATTTAGTTCATCAAATGTAATAAAAATTATAATATCTAACATTTTACATTGATAAAATAAATCAATCAATCGTTTGATTGATTTCTAAATTTGCTTACATTTGCGCCTTCAAAAATCAAAATAATGGAACATTCTACGGATAAAAAAATTCTCTATTCTGCAGAAAAACTATTTGCAGAAAAGGGTTTTGATGCCACTTCTACTAGAGATATTGCAAAATCTGCAGGAGTAAATGTCTCGATGATTTCTTATTATTTCGGGTCAAAAGAAAAGCTTTTCGAAGAAATTTTTAAAGTGAGAATGAAAGAAGGACAATCTTTTGCCTATGAAATTTTAGAAAATCCAAAGCTCAATGAATGGGAAAAACTCATTAAAATTATAGAAAACTATATCAATCGTGTGAAGACTTTGCCAGAGTTTTATTCTATTCTTCAATCGGTTTATAATATCAATAATAGCGGAAACGAACAGATTTTAAGTTTTCTAAGAACTTCTAAAATTGGTTATATCAAAATTTACCAAAGAATTCTAGAAGAAGGTTGCGAAAGTGGTGTTTTTACCAAAAAGCCCGATTTGTTTTTTCTTCATTCTGTGATTGTAGGAACGGTTTTTTATTCTAAACAAGGTATGAATTTGTATAGAGAACTTTCTGGAAATCAATCAGATGAATATTACAACGTTTATTACGACAATCTCACCCAAAATTTAACCATATTATTAAAAGACCTTTTAGGTTATGAACAAAAAAATTAGAAACATCTTTGGGATTTTACTTTTTAGCATGAGTATTTCCCAGATTTCGAGCCAAGAAACGAGAGCTATTTCTCTGAATGAAGCGGTAAAACTCGGAATCGAAAATAGCAAAAATCTAAAAATAGATGCTGCTAAAATAGAAGAAAGTACAGCTCAATTGCTGGAAGCGAAGAACAATCAGCTTCCTAGTCTGAAATTGGGAGCTACTTATTTGCATCTTTTCAGCCCAAATGTTAATCTTAAAACAGAAAGTGCAGGTGCAGCGAATAGTTTGAAAATTAATGATGTAATGTACGCTTCTGCAAATCTTTCTTATCCCATTTATGCAGGTGGAAGAATAAAATACGGAATTCAGTCTGCTGAATATTTGGTAGAAGCTTCTAAATTATCTGCAGAAAATGATAAGGAAGCCATTGCTTATAATATTTCTCAGGCTTACAATAACTTGTTCAAAGCATCTCAAATCATCAATGTTTTAGAAGAAAATCTTTCGGCTTCACAGAAAAGAGACGAAATATTTTTGAAATTAGAAAATAACGGTTTGATGGCAAGAAATGACAGATTGAAAGCTCAGCTGCAAACGTCTAATATTGAACTTCAGCTTTTAGATGCACAAAACAATTACAGCATTGCTAATATTAATATGGACTTGCTTTTAGGTTTACCCGAATCTACAATTTTAAAAGTAGATGAAGATTATATTAATGAAATTTCAGAAAACCAGCCTGTTTCTTATTACCTAAGTCAAGCTTTACAGCACAGAAAAGATTTACAAGCACTCGATTATCAGAGAAAAGCTGCAAACTTAGGAACCAAAGCTGCAAAAGCTGAAAATTTACCAAGTTTGGCAATTACAGGTGGTTATGTAGCAGCAGATATTCCAGGATTTGTAACCATTACTAATGCAATTAATATAGGATTGGGGGTTTCATATAACCTAGACAATCTTTGGAAGAAAAATTCTTCTTTGCTAAAATCTCAAGCCAGAGAAAAACAATTAGAAGCCAATAATGAACTTCTGAATGACCATATAAAACTAGAACTCAATAAGGATTTCCAGAATTCTAATTTGGCCAAAAAGAAAATAGAAGTTTATGAGCGTGCATTAGAACAAGCGACAGAAAACTATAGAATTACTAAAAATAAATATGATAATGGCTTAGCGAATATTACCGATTTGCTAGAAGCAGACGCAGGTTTGGTAGGTGCTAAAGTAAATGTAATCAATTCTAGAGCAGATGCATCATTAGCATATAAAAAACTATTACAAACCTCAGGAATTCTTAATCAATAATCAAACTCAAATTTAGATATAAACATTATTATAAAATGGAAAATCAAACAAAAAATAAAAAAAGTCCAGTTTTTGGGATTATTTTAACCATCGTTATTGTGGTAGGTGCTATTTATGGTTATAAAAAATGGTCTTACAGCAACTCTCACGAAGAAACAGATGATGCACAAATTGCATCTAATGTAAGTCCTGTGATTTCTAAAATTTCTGGTTATGTGGCAGAAGTAAGAGTAAAAGACAATCAGTTTGTGAAAAAAGGAGATACCTTAATTATTCTTGAAAATAAAGACCAATTGATGGCTTTACAACAAGCTGAAGCTGCGCTAGGAACTGCAAAAAGCAATCTAAATACCGCTCAAGCTGGTGCTGCAGCAGCGAATAAAAGCATCAGTACATCAAACGCAGCAGTGGCTACTGCAAATGCACAGATTGAAGCGGCTAAAGTAAACGTTTGGAAAACTACCCAAGATTTAAAACGTTACGAAAATCTTGTGAAAGACCATTCGATTACGCAGCAACAATATGACCAAGTTCTGGCAGCGAAACAAGCAGCAGAAAAGCAATTGCAAATTTTGGTAGAACAAAGAAATCAAGCTGCTCAGCAAACAGGTTATGTGTCTTCTCAATCAGAAGCAACTTCTCAACAAATTGGGGTGGCAAGTTCTATGATTAAACAAAGAGAAGTAGATGTGCAAAATGCTAAATTAAATCTTTCTTATACCGTAATTACTGCGAAACAAGATGGTTATGTTTCTAAAATTCCAGTTCAAGTGGGTCAGTTTTTACAAGCGGGTGCACAATTATTCAGCATTGTTTTAAATAATGACAAATGGATTGTGGCAAATTTTAAAGAAACACAATTAAACAAAATGGTAGAAGGTCAAAAAGTAGAAATTAAAATAGATGCTTTCCCTGATGATGAGTTCGAAGGAGTGGTAAGTTCTATTTCACCAGCTACTGGTTCTACCTTTTCTTTACTTCCCCCAGATAATGCAAGTGGAAACTTCGTAAAAGTAGTTCAAAGAGTTCCTGTGAAAATCACTTTTAAGGATTTAAAACCTGAAGTTGCCAAAAGATTAAGAGCTGGAATGAATGTTTTAGTAGACGTAGAAGTAAAATAGTTGGGTGAAGGATGCGGGATGCTGGAAGTTTTTTAACTAAAAGCATTACGTTTTAAATCTAAAACTCAAAACTTGAAATAAAAATTTATGCAAGATTCATTAGTAGAATATGGTGCAAGACGAGTGATTATTACCATCACTGCCATTCTCTGTGCATTGCTAGAGATTGTAGACACTACCATAGTAAATGTAGCGCTAAACGAGATGAAAGGAAATCTGGGGGCTACACTTTCTGAGGTAGGTTGGGTAATTACCGCTTATGCGATTGGTAACGTCATCATAGTGCCTATGACGAGTTGGCTTTCGCAACAATTCGGGAGAAGAAATTATTTTGCGGCTTCTATTGTGATATTTACGGTTTTCTCATTTTTATGTGGAAATGCGAGTAATATTTGGGAACTCGTTATTTTTAGATTATTACAAGGAATAGGAGGTGGTGCACTTTTGGTAACTTCTCAAACGATTATTACAGAGTCTTATCCCATCGAAAAAAGAAGTATGGCACAAGCTATTTATGGTTTGGGTGTTATTATTGGTCCTACATTAGGTCCGCCATTGGGAGGTTATATCGTAGATAATTTCAGTTGGCCTTATATTTTTTATATCAATATTCCTATTGGAATTGTAGCGACTTTGCTTACGCTTCAGTTTGTAAGAAGTCCTAAATATTCTGAAAAAAAATCTGCAAGTGATGTAGACTGGTTAGGGATATTTTTATTGGCAATAACGGTAGGTTCTTTACAATATATTTTAGAAAGAGGTCATGAAGACGATTGGTTCGAAAGCAAAGCAATTCTTACCCTTACTTTGATTTCTTTCTTTGGTTTCATCTTTTTTATTTGGCGAGAATTAACGTATAAATATCCAATTGTAGAACTTCGGGTGCTTAAAAACGGAAATCTTAGAATCGGAACGGTTATGTCCTTTATTTTAGGCTTTGGTTTATACGGTTCTACTTTTATTATTCCGCTTTATACGCAGAGTATTTTAGGTTGGACCGCTTTACAATCAGGTGCTTTAATGATTCCAGCCGCATTAACTACCGCTTTTATGATGCCCATAATCGGTAGATTGTTAACTCGAGGAGCGAAACAGCAAGTTTTAGTAGCTTTAGGATTGTTTATCTTTTTCATTTATAGTTTTTGGGGATATAAATTATTAACTCCAGATACAGGAAAAGACGCCTTCTTTTGGATGCTTATTGTGAGAGGAGCAGGTTTAGGATTGTTATTTATTCCTATTACATCACTTTCATTAAGTACATTAAAAGGAGCTCAAATTGGTCAAGGAGCAGCTTTTACAGGGATGATGAGACAGTTGGGAGGTTCTTTTGGTGTAGCTGCAATTACCACTTTTATTTCCAATCAAAATATGTTTTACAGAAGTGATTTGGTATCGAAATTAGATGTCAATAGTTTGCAGGTTCAACAAAGAATTGCGGCACTAAAAGCTAATTTTATTGCTAAAGGAATGACTCCAGATCAAGCGCTCGCTTCGGCGTATAAAATTTTAGACTTTTCTGTCATGAAACAAGCTACGGTGCTTTCTTATATGGATGTTTTCCTCTATTTAGGAGTCATGTTCCTTATTTGTATTCCTTTTATTTTATTCATTAAAGAAAGAAAAGGAGGCAGAACCATAGACCCAAGTGAAGCTATACACTAACAATAAAAAAGACATCAGATTTTGATGTCTTTTTTTTACCATTTTTTTCTTCTTACGTATATAAAGGTGATAATAACGATGAGCCCCATCAAACCTAATGTTGCAAAGTAACCATAAGGTTTTGTGATTTCTGGCATGTACTCGAAATTCATTCCATAAACTCCCGCAATAAAAGTAATAGGTAAAAAATAAACCGAATAAATGGCGAGCATTTTCATGACCTGATTGGCTTTTTGATCAGAAAGTGCCAGAAACATACTCATTAAGTTATTGGTTTGTAGATGCAAATGGTCAAAATCACTGATAGCATCTTTATAACTGTCCTTCAAGTCCTTTATTTCTACAGAATCTAGAGGTAATTTTTCAAAAGAGCTTACCCAATCCGATGATAGATTCAAGACTTTAAGATTGAGTCCTACTTTTCTTTTGAAACGATAAAGCCTTTTCAGTTGTGCTGAATTAGAAACGTTTTTTAGAAAAACTTCATTTTCCATTTTATCTAATTGGTCTAGAAGAACCTCGTTTTCATGTTCAAAGGAAATAAATATTTTTTGTCCTAAATGAAGCGCTAATTGATAAGGAGTTTTGAAATTTTCTGGGTGAATTGCAATTTCTTTCAAAAGAGATTTTATCGCATCATTTTCTATTCTATGTACCGTAAGAATGAGATTGTCTTTCAAAAAAATTCCCAATTTGGTACTTACATCACTTATTGTATTGAGGATGAGCCTTTCGGTAGAAGTATTTAATCTGGTCAGGAAAAATTTTAGATTGCCAATGTCTTCGAATTTTGGCAAGTGATTCGGGTCTATACAGTCTTCTAACCAATAGTGATTGATATCATATTTTTTAGAAATTTCGGCAATGTCTTCTTGCTTCATTTCTAAGATATCTATCCATTCATATTCTATGGTTTTATGAAGTACACTCTCGGTCATAGTCTAATTGCATTAATTTTATCAAATGTATAAATTTTTTATATACTTATAAAAATGCATCAATATATAATTATTTATAAAATATTTTAATACATAATATTTATGGCTCATGTTAATTATATGTTAAAAATAAAATCTTACTTTTGTACCCCACAAATTTTAAAAACTTTATGATTAAGAGTGTAATAAAAGGATATGGTTATTATGTTCCTGAGAATGTGGTAACTAATGACGATTTGTCTAAGTTGATGAATACTAATGATGAGTGGATAACAGAGAGAACAGGCATCAAAGAACGCCGTCACAGAAAAAATAGAAATGACAGCGAAGAAACGACAGCGTTTTTAGCGAAAAAAGCAGCTGAAAAGGCTCTGGAAAAAGCAAATCTAACAGCTAAAGATTTAGATTTCATCGTTTTCGCCACTTTAAGTCCAGATTATTTCTTCCCAGGAAGTGGTGTAGTTTTACAAGAAATGCTAGGTTGTGATACCATCGGTGCATTAGATGTAAGAAATCAGTGTTCAGGATTTGTTTATTCTATGAGTGTTGCAGATGCCTTTATCAAAGCGGGAACTTATAAAAATATATTAGTTGTAGGAGCTGAAGTTCATTCTTTTGGTTTGGATTTTACAGATGAAGGAAGAGGCGTTTCTGTAATTTTCGGAGATGGAGCAGGAGCGATTATTCTTTCTGCAAGTGAAGACGAAAACGAAGAAGGTATTTTAGCAGTAAACATGCACTCAGAAGGAAAATATGCTGAAGAATTAGCAGTTAAATTCCCTGGAACCAAACTAGGATGGATGGATAGAGTTCTTTACCAGCCAGAAGCTGTTGAAAGACAAGATATTTATCCAGTGATGAATGGTAATTTCGTATTTAAACATGCGGTTACCAGATTCCCAGAAACCATGATGGAAGCCTTAACTAAAGCTGGAAAAACTCCAGAAGATTTAGATATGTTTATTCCACATCAAGCGAATTTGAGAATTGCACAGTTTGTTCAACAAAGATTTGGTTTACCAGACGAAAAAATATTCAATAATATTCAAAAATACGGTAATACTACCGCAGCGTCTATTCCTATCGCATTATGTGAAGCTCTAGATCAAGGAAAAATTAAAAAAGGAGATTTAGTACTTCTTTCAGCTTTCGGAAGTGGTTTCACTTGGGGAAGTGTACTTTTTAGATATTAATTTGATTAATCAATGATAATTAAGACCTTTCAGTATTTTCTGAAAGGTTTTTTTTGTAACTAAAGTGACAAAATCGAAAAATAATTACCCTCTTTTTATTAATTTTATATG
>CAZHCK010000029.1:0-29529 GCA_964530915.1 uncultured Cloacibacterium sp.
CATAAAGGCTTTCTGTATTTTTTTTCAATTATAAAATCTTCTTCTATTTCTTCGTCTAAAATTTTCTTCCAGAGGGAAGATAGTTCTTCATCTACTTCTTTTTGAGTAATCTCTTCTTGAAAAATCCCCTTTTCAATATTTAAAAATTTTTCTTCGGATATCAGTGGAGAAATACCAAAAAACTGAAGCATCCTAATCAGAAAAAAGTAATGCGCATGCATCTTTTTCTCTAAAATTTTCTTTTTGAAAGATTTAATTTCTTGATAAAGAGCAATTTGCTGACTTTCGTTCTTCAAAATTTGATTGAGAAAATCCGAAAGGAAGAAAATCACAGCATTCTGATGAACATTTACCTCATCTGGTAATTTTTCGCTTAGTTCTACTTTTTTAATTGTAGCAAGATTTCCATGATGGCTTGAAAAGGTAATTTCCAACTCATTAAGCGGCGAAAGAAAGGCTTTCTTTTTGTTTTTAGCAGAATATATCCCTCGCATGAAAAACGACTGAAAACCGCTTTCTAACGTGTAACAATGCAGAATGGCATCATAATCTCCGTATTTAATGTATGAGAGTAAAAATCCTGTGTTTTTATCCATTAATTCACCACTGCAATTTTCGCGGTAGCTTTATCGGTTCCATCTTCATTGGTCATTAAGACAAAATAAATTCCCGAGGCTACTCTAATGCCTTTTTGATTATTGAGGTTCCATTCGTAATATCCGCCTCTTGCTACTGCTTGATGCACCACGTTTCCTGCTGCATCTGTAATTCTAATATTGGTTTTTTCTGCAAGTCCTGTAATTTTTACATTTCCTCTGTATTGACTTGTAACGACTGGATTTGGATAAACTTTTATCTCAGAAAAATCGCTAGAAACATTGATTACATCTCCTTGATACACCACAATTCCATCAAAAGTTACAAAATAGACCTTTCCAGTTTTAGGGTCAACTTTTATATCTGTTACTACATCACTTGGTAATGGCGAATTTACTTTTGTAAAATGAGAAATGGTATTTTCGCCATTAGAACTAAGATAAAAAACACCTCCACCTTCTACAGAAACCCATTTTTGATTTCCTGAATCTACTTCAATTTGAAGAATGGATAAATCTTTAAAAAGCTCTTCTGGAATTCCATTTTGAGTAATAACAATAGGCTCTGCTATAGGAGTTTTTTCAACAGCTGAAGAACCCCCAGATAAAATTCTTAGCCCTTTATCAGTACCTATCCAAATATCTCCTGATTTATCGCCAGCAGAGCTCAAAGTTCCTGCGCCACTATCTGGCAATCCGCTTTTAGTATCTAAAAGAAATATTTTATCATCTGATAAATTATCAATCGTCTTGTTATAATCAAACGCAACAAAATAATTTTGTCTTGGTGTAGGTAACCAAATGTAACCATCAAAAAAAATAGGTTTCTGAGCTGCCGCAACAACATTTAAATCCTTGACTAAAAAACCATCAGTATTTTTATCATAAAATAGTAATGACGAAGCAACAGTACCTATTGTAAAAGCCATACTCCCAATTAAATTATTCTGATCATCATAGGTAAAACCTACTGGTCTGTTATAACTGAAATTTGTAGAAAGACTATAATATTTAACAAAATCAAAATCTTTTTTAGATTCATTATAAGTAAATTTATAAATACCTTGACCTGTAGTTTGGTTATAATTTGCGGTAAAAACTTCTTTGTAATTTATCGGACTTGCAATAACATCTAGTATATTAAAAATAATAGGATTATTTAGAAAATAAGAAGGATATACCCATTGTCTTCCATCATAAAAATAAAATCCTAAATCTGGCCTTGGACTTATAGGAGAATTATACCTTCCTTCTCTTCCCCCAGTTGATACCCATAATTTATCTTCTTGAATTTGAATTTTATATGAAATATTAGAATACGGACCATCTGGTTTATAGGAGTTTTTAGATTCATCATAAATTCCGGAAAGTTTAGTTCCTGTATAAACTTGATTGTTTACTACGTAAGCCGTATTTACTTCTTCTGCAATATCTATTGTTTTTTGCAAAGTTCCTGTAAGTGTATACGCATATACTTTGGTTTGGTCTGCAACAATAATTTGGGAATCCGTAATTTTGAGGTCTTTAATTTTGGTAAAACTTTGCGGAATAGAACTTAAACTTCCTACATTACCATAATACACCGTGTTGTTATTAGATAATACCAAAGCTGCTTTAGAATCTATTTGTGTATAATTTCCTGCTACGGAATTCCAGTTGCTGTACACCGAAAAAGTTACATCTATAGGATGATATTTAAGACTGGTTCCTGTAATCGCATAAACCGTATTGTCTTTTATAGTGGCCTCTAAAACTTTTTCATAAGAAGTACCATTAAAAAAGAAACAAGTATCCCCAAATTCTTTTTTAGCGATGTTAAAAATAGAAACGCCATAACCTACAGAAATCACGGCTTTGTCTCCATTGATAGAAATATTATTAATCGTTTTGCTTCCTGTATAACTTTGTGAAAGCGGAATATCTACCACATACGTTACACCATCTGAAGTTACCACATCTAAATTACCAGATTTATAACCTATGATAGCTGTATTGGTAGCAGCATCATAGTCAAAAGCCGAAATTTTCACTTCGTGCAAACCATTGGTTTTAGAAAGTTTGGTAATTTCTCCTGAAATGGTGTTGTAATAAAAAACTCCATTTTCGGTTGCTGCAATGATTTTTCCGTCTTTTTCTTTGAAAGCCAATACATTATTGTAAGAGAACAAATCGCTCCACTTACTATTGGTGCTTTGCGAAAACACTGAAAAATACGACAAAAGCAGTAAAAAGACTAATATATTTTTTTTCATCATCAATTTTTAACCTAAAATGCTATCATCTATAACTTGATTATTCCATGAAATATTTTGTAAACTCTTATTTTTGTCAAAATAAAAATCTATTCTTCCTAGAAGCAAACCAGCCCAACCTACTTGATTCACCAAAACGTTTTTTCCACTTTTATTGGTGAAAGTTAGTGGTTCCTTTAAAAAAGTATGGGTATGACCTCCTAAAATTAAATCAATATTATCCGTTTGAGCTGCTAATTTTTTGTCAGAAATTTTATCCACGTCATCTCTATAATCAAAGCCAATATGTGATAGACAAATCACCAAATCACAACCTTTTTCTTTTCTCAGAAAATCTGCATAATGCTGTGCGATTTCTACTGGGTTCAAATACTTAGTTTCTTGGTATTGTTTCTTACCAACCAATCCATCTAACTCTATTCCCACTCCGAAAAGACCAACCTTAATTCCATCTTTTTTGAAGATTTTATATTTTTCAGTTTTTCCATCAAGAATGGTATTGCTGAAATCGTAATTGGAAGTGATAAAAGGAAATTTAGCATTCGGTAAAGCCTTCAAGAAGCCATCTAAACCATTGTCGAAATCATGATTTCCCATAGTTGCAGCATCATAACCCATCATAGACATTAATTTAAACTCTAGTTCACCTCCATAAAAATTAAAATATGGCGTTCCTTGAAAAATATCTCCTGCATCAAGCAATAGAACGTTTTTTTCTTGGCTTCTAATCTGCTGAATTAACGTAGCACGTCTTGCAAAACCTCCTTGATTAGGATTTCTAGAATAACTAGAATCAAACGGTTCTATTCTACTGTGTTGGTCATTGGTATGTAAAACGGTCAGTTTATAAGCTGCATTTTTATCAAGAATACTTTTTTGACTGGCAAAAACTAAATTAGGCGCTAAAGAAAGTGCTAATGTTCCGCCTCCTACTGTTTTTAAAAATTCTTTTCTGTTCATTAGTTTTTCCCTTTAAAATTTAAACGAATGTCTGTATTAGCTTTTACTTCTGGATTTTTCTTGAAATATTCTAAAAATAAATCTCTCAATTTAATTCCTGTAGAAATCAATTCTCCTTTGCTGAAAAACTTCATATTATCACCACCTAAAGCAAGATAATCAGACGTAGCGATGTAATACACCTCATCATCTTCTACATTTTCGCCATCGATTAAGGCTTGATTAATTTTACCGTTTTCTGTTTCTATATAAAGATGAGAAACGGGGTTATTTTTCTGTGTTTCTAAATAATATTGAAACAAACCTCTTAAATCACTTCCTTTCATTTTTACGATTACTACTTCATTTTCAAAAGGCATTACTTCGAAAACATGTTTGGTTAAAATATCTCCTGCTCCAATCGTAGAACGAATTCCACCGATGTTAATTACCGCAGCATCTACATCAATATCATTTTTTTCGCCCCATTCTTCTGCTCCTTCATAAGTAAAATCTGCTAAAAGGTTCCCTAAATTAGAATTGTCTCCCGATTTATTAAGGTCTACAGAAGTGTAAGAAATTTTAGCATTCATTTTTTTCTCCAACTCTACTTTGTAAGGAGCAATAACGGAAACAAAATTCTGATTTTCTGCAATTTCAGAAGTAATAGAAGTATTTTTCTGCGGTTGAACTTGAGCCACTTGAAGCGGAGTTCTGCATGCAGAAGCAGTGAGCGCAACGATGGCCAACAACCAAATTTTATTTTTCATGATTTTATAAAAATTGTAATGCAAATATAATTGATTATCTGTTATTATGAATAGATTTTTTGGCGGGCGTGAACCGAAGAAATTTGCGTAAAAAATAGCCCCGATTGCCTCTTTGTTTTTTTATATTTTTAAAGGAATCTGCGAAACTCGTGCCTCGTTTTGAAGCGGAAATCCTTTTAAAATTTTCAGGTTTTTTCATTTTATGAAACCTGAGTGAAAAAATTTTAAAAGATTGCAGCGAAAAGCGGGACCAAAAGTGATGAGAATTAGTAAACTTCTTGCTCCTGAAAAAAAATTTTTCACTAATTTTGAACAAATTAATTTTTATAACACAATTTAACAATGAGTAACTTAAAAGGAGTAGGTGTAGCATTAGTAACACCTTTCAACGAAGATTTATCAGTAGATTTTGATTCGCTAACGAGATTAGTAGAATACAACATCGAAAATGGCACCAATTATTTAGTAGTTCTAGGAACCACAGCAGAAGCTGCTACTCTTTCTGCAGCAGAAAAACAAGAAGTTATAAAACACGTTATAAAGATTAATAATAAACGTTTACCATTGGTTTTAGGAATCGGTGGAAACAACACTCTAGAGGTTAAAAAACAAATTGAACAAGCTGATTTAACTGATTTTGACGCGGTTCTATCAGTATCTCCTTACTATAACAAACCAAACCAAGAAGGACTTTATCAGCATTACAAAATGCTAGCTTCTACAGGGAAACAAATTATTATTTATAACGTTCCGGGAAGAACTGGTCAAAACATAGAGGCTTCTACCACATTGCGTTTAGCGAATGAATTCCCTAATCTTTTTATGATTAAAGAAGCTGCACCAAACATCTTACAATATTTTGATATTTTAAGAAAAAAATCTGCAAATTTCTCTTTAGTTTCTGGAGATGATGAATATACGCTTCCGGTAACTTTAGCAGGTGGAGACGGTGTAATTTCTGTAATTGGACAAGGTTATCCTAAGGAATTTTCTACAATGGTAAAACTTGCTTTCGAAGGAAAAGTAAAAGAAGCTTATGAAATTCATAACAAATTGGTAGAAATTACCAGACTTATTTTTGCTGAAGGAAATCCTTGCGGAATTAAAACCGTTTTAGCAGAGAAAGGAATTATCAAAAACTACTTAAGATTGCCTCTAGTTGTTGCTTCTGAAGGTTTACAAGCCAAAATAAAAGCAGAAATGGCAAAAATTTAATGGGAAAACCAATTTTTTACTATATTGAGGCGCGATTTTTCGCGTCTCAACTTTTATAAAAAAAAATCATAACTATATAAACTAAGAAAACTTTTATGGAGAAAACTGACATGAGAAACTACTCTTCTTCTTTCAGAGGAAAAGGTAGCGAATTTTTTGGCGTAGTGGTTATCAACTGGCTATTGACCGTTATTACTTTGGGATTATATTATCCTTGGGCAAAAGAAAGAACCCTAAAATATTTGTACGCGAACACTTACTTAGAAAATGACAGATTTCAATTTTCCGGAACAGGAAAAGAAATGTTCGTAGGTTTTATTAAAGTATTTGGAATGTTTTTATTCCTGTATTTAGCATTTTTATTTGCTGCACAATCACAAAACGCGGCACTTTCTGCGATAATTCTTCTTTTATTCTATGCTTTTATTTTAGGCATTATTCCTTTTGCTATTCACGGATTTTACAGATATAGAATGTCTAGAACTTCATGGAGAGGAATAAGATTTGGATACAGAGGAGACAGAAGCACTTTGGTAAAAATGTATTTCAGAGATTTATTTTTGACCATTCTTACCTTCGGAATTTATAGCTCTTGGATGACGATTCACCTTAGAAATTATACCTTGAGCAATGTAAAATTTGGGAGCGCATCATTTAAACATCAAGCAAATGGTGATGATTATTTTTTCCTTAATCTTAAAGGAATAATTTTAACCTATATTACGCTAGGAATTTACAGTTTTTGGTTCCAAAGAGACATCATTAACTTTTATTTTGACCATTTAAGTCTTCATCACAATGATAAAAAGGTTAAGTTCAAATCTCACCTAAGTGCAGGAGATATTTTTGAATTATTAATCATCAATTTAATTATTATTGTTTTCACGTTAGGATTAGGTTATGCTTTTGCAGAAGTGAGAACTTTAACTACTATGTTTTCTAAACTTCAGATTTATGGTGATATCGATTTAGATGCGATTCAACAAACTGAAGCAGAATACAAAAACGCCTTCGGAGACGAAGCATTAGATGTAATGGATTTAAGCGGAGTAATCTAAATGAGTTTTACTAAAGCATATGGTAAATATTTTGACAGCCATACTTCTAAACCCTATGACGTAGAGTTAGAAATATGGCCCGAAAAAAAAATTTCCTTTTTTTATAATAATCGAAAGCTCAATTGGAATTTCGAGGAAGTTTCTTTTGAAAAAAATAGCGATACGCTCTACATTACCAAAAAAGAGAATCACGCAGAGAGTTTAAGAATAGACAATCCTTACGTTATCAATCTTATTTACCAATCTGCTAAAAAATCTCGGAACATTTCTTGGTATCAAAATATTCTAGATTTAGGATTCAAATTTTATGCAGTTGCCACCGTTACAGTAGTTGCAGCGATTGCTTTATTTTATGTTTTCGTAATTCCTTGGATGAGTGAACGTGTTACCGAAATCACGCCTGTAGAATTTGACAATAAAATAGGAGATTCTCAATACAACCAGATGGAAAGTATTCTTGAAATTGACCAAAAAAAATCAAGAATTCTTCAAGAATTTGCTTCAAATATTGATTTTGAAACTTCTAGAAAACTGACTTTCAAAGTAGTTAATGACAGCGAAATCAATGCTTATGCTTTGCCAAATGGAACCATCTTGGTGCATTCAGGAATTTTATATAAAATTTCTAATTATGAGCAGTTAGCTGCACTTCTTGGTCACGAAGCTACTCATGTGAAAGAAAGACACAGCATCAAAATTCTTTCCAGAGCTATTTCTGGCTACATCATTGTTTCTGCTGTAACTGGCGATGTAAACGGAATCATGTCTACTATTGCAGATAATGCCAATCAATTGAATAATCTATCTTATTCTAGAGATTTTGAAGAATCTTCTGATGCAGGTAGTTATCAGATTCTTAGAAAGAATAAAATCAATCCAAAAGGTTTAGAAGAACTTTTTTCGATTTTAAAGGAAAAGGAAGGTCTAGAAATCCCTAAAATTCTTTCTACTCATCCTATTACAAATGACAGAATAAATTTTGCCAAAAAATTAATTCATCAAAACGAATATACCTCAATTCCACATCAAGAATTAGAGCAACTTTTTACTGAACTCAAAAAATGATCACAAAAGCCACCATAAAAGACATTCCTTTAATTCAAGATTTGGCAGAAAAATCTTGGCGAAGTCATTATCCAGGAATTATTTCTCATGAACAAATAGATTTCATGCTGGATTTAATGTATTCTGAAGAAGAAATCACCATTCAATTTAATAATCCAAATTATCATTATTATCTTTTGGGTGAGGCAGAAAATTTCTATGGAATTATGGGCTTCGAAAATCATTATGAACAAAAAACTACTAAACTCCATAGAATCTACATTACCGAAGATGGAAAAGGAAAAGGTCTAGGAAAAGAAGCCATTCAGTTTCTTAAAAATCAAATTCTAGAAGTGGGTGACCAAAGAATTATTCTTAATGTAAATAAGGAAAATCCATCTTATCATTTTTATCATTCTCAAGGCTTCAAAGTCTATGAAGAAGGCGTTTTTGACATTGGAAATGGCTTCGTGATGGATGATTACTTGATGGAATGGCATGCATAAATTATTATATCTTTAACATATCATAGACATTCTCTATTAATTTTTTCACTAACTTTGTGAAATATTCAGATGAAAAGACTTTTTTCAATATTTCTTTTAACAATTTACCTCTTTAGTTTTACAGAGGCAAAAGAAGTATTGAAAATTCCTGTATTAATAGAACATTATAAGGAACACAAAGCCCATAATAAAGACCTAAGCGTTATCGGGTTTATCGCTCTTCATTACTTAAGTGGTAGCCAAAAAGACAGTGACTATGAAAAAGACATGAAACTGCCTTTTAAAGCTCATGAAATTTCTTCAGTCAGCTTTGCAATCCAAGACTTACCAAAATCTTTTGAGCTAAATTTAACTCAAACTAAAAAGTTTTTTGAAGAAAAAAACCAGAACTTTCATTACTCTGAAAGTTTCATCAATCCACATTTACTTTCATTTTTTCAACCGCCAGAGCTGATTTAATTTATTGGTATAGAAAACTCATTACTATTTGGTTTTGAGACGTTTCACTCTATAAATTAAATTAAAATGCTTAACAAAATCATAGAATTTTCCATCAAGAATAAACTGATTATCACTTTATTCACACTTGGATTAATCATTTATGGAATATTTGAGGTAAGAAAATTACCTATAGATGCTGTTCCTGATATTACAGACAATCAGGTACAGATTATTACCGTTTCCCCAAGTTTGGGAGCACCAGATGTAGAAAGATTCATTACTTTTCCGCTAGAACAAGCCAACAATAATATTGCAGGAATTAAACAAATGCGTAGTTTTTCGCGTTTCGGCCTTTCTGTAATTACTATCGTTTTTAAAGATGAAGTAGATTTACATTGGGCGCGTCAACAAGTTGCAGAAAGACTTCAGCAAGTTTCTAAAGATATTCCTAACAGTTTAGGAACGCCTTCTATGGCTCCGATTTCTACAGGTTTAGGAGAAATTTATCAATATGTAGTTCGTCCGAAAAAAGGGTATGAACATCGTTACAATGCGATGCAACTCAGAACCATTCAAGATTGGATTGTTCGTAGACAATTATTAGGAACAGAAGGAGTTGCAGATGTAGCGAGTTTCGGCGGCGATTTAAAGCAATATGAAGTTGCCGTAAATCCATCTCAATTGAAATCTATGGGCGTAACCATGACAGAAGTTTTTGATGCATTACAAAAAAACAATCAAAATACTGGTGGTGCTTATATAGAAAAAGGTCCGAGTGTTCTTTTTATCAGAACCGAAGGATTAATGGGGAAAATTACAGATATTGAGAACACTGTAGTTAAAAATTTAGAAGACGGAACTCCAATTTTGATTAAAAACATTGGAACCGTACAATACGGAAAAGCCATCAGATACGGCGCGATGACCTACAACGGAAAAGGAGAAGTTGCAGGAGCCGTGGTGATGATGATGAAAGGAGAAAACTCAAACGAAGTCATTAAAAAAGTAAAAACAAGAATAGAAGAAATCCAAAAAACTTTACCTGAAGGCGTAAAAATCGATGCATTCTTAGACCGAACCAAAATGGTTAATAATGCCATAGGAACGGTAGAAAAAAACCTTTTAGAAGGGGCATTAATTGTTGTTTTCGTATTGGTATTATTCCTAGGAAATCTGCGTGCCGGATTTTTGGTAGCTTCTGTTATTCCGCTCTCCATGCTTTTTGCCATCATTATGATGAATATTTTTGGAGTTTCTGGGAATTTAATGAGTTTAGGTGCTCTAGATTTCGGGTTAATTGTGGATGGAGCCGTCATCATTGTAGAAGCGGTTTTGCATAGATTACAACATTTGAAAGTCTATCAAAACCAAAACATTTCTCAGACCATGATGGATGACGAAGTCTATACTTCTTCCAGCAAAATGATGAATTCTGCGGTGTTTGGACAAATTATTATTCTTATCGTTTACTTACCGATTCTCACTTTAGAAGGTGTAGAAGGTAAAATGTTTATTCCGATGGCGCAAACTGTAATTTTTGCATTATTGGGAGCATTTATTCTTTCTTTAACCTATATCCCGATGATGAGCTCTCTTGTCTTGTCTAAAAAAATTGACAACAAGAAGACTATTTCGGATAAAATGATTGAAAAAATTGAGAAAAACTACGATAAATCATTAGAAAGAGTTTTAAAAGTTCCTAACTTAATATTCTTCGGGATTGTTGCTGTATTTTTCTTTGCAGTCTTTATAATGACCAGATTAGGTGGAGAATTTATTCCTAGTCTTCCTGAAGGAGATTTCGCAGTAGATACAAGAGTTTTACCAGGTAGTAATCTGAAAACTTCTACAGATGCTGTTCAAAAGTCATCTCAGATTCTAATGAAAAAATTCCCGGAAATTGAAAAAATTGTAGGGAAAACAGGAAGCTCTGAAATCCCAACCGATCCTATGCCAATTGATGCGAGTGATATGATGATTATCTTAAAACCTCGTGCTGAATGGACTTCTGCGACAACTTATGATGAACTCTCCGAAAAAATGTCTGCCGAACTGAAAAAAAATATGATTGGCGTGACCTACTCTTTCCAATATCCTGTTGCAATGCGATTTAACGAGTTGATGACTGGAGCAAGACAAGATGTAGTTTGTAAAATTTCTGGAGAAAATCTTGATACCTTAAAAGTTTATGCTGAAAAATTAGGTCAGATTTCTAAAAAAATTGAAGGCGCACAAAATATTTATGTAGAACCCGTTTCAGGAATGCCACAGATCGTGATTACTTACAAACGTGAAGCCATGTCACAGTTTGGACTCAATGTAAGTGATGTGAATAATATCGTGAATACCGCTTTTGCAGGACAAGCTACAGGCTCTGTATTTGAAGGAGAAAAGAAATTTGATTTGGTGGTTCGTTTAGACGGAAACCAAAGAAAAAATGTAGACGATGTCAATAATCTACTCATTTCTACACCTTCTGGAATCGAAATTCCACTCAGTACAGTTGCAAATGTGGAATTAAAGGAAAGCATTAACCAAATTCAGCGTGAAAATGCTCAGCGAAGAATTATTGTCGGCTTCAATGTTAGAAACCGAGATATACAATCTACGGTAGAAGATTTACAACAAAATGTAGAAAAACAATTGAAACTTCCTGCTGGTTATTCCATAAAATACGGTGGAACTTTTGAAAATCTTCAACAAGCGAAATCCCGTTTAGCAATAGCCGTTCCAGTGAGTTTATTATTAATTTTATTGATGCTGTATTTTGCATTTAATTCAGTAAAATACGGATTGCTCATCTTCTCTGCTATTCCGCTTTCCGCGATTGGAGGAATCCTCTCGCTCTGGTTAAGAGATATGAATTTCAGTATTTCTGCGGGAGTAGGTTTCATTGCATTATTTGGAGTAGCGGTTTTAAATGGTATTGTTCTTATTTCGGAATTTAACCGCCAAAAAACAATACAACCAGATTTAAAAACTGCAGTAATCATAGGTGGTAGAACCAGATTGAGACCTGTTTTAATGACTGCCTTTGTAGCATCTTTAGGATTTTTGCCAATGGCAATTTCTACAGGTGAAGGTGCAGAAGTTCAGAGACCTCTCGCTACAGTTGTAATCGGTGGTTTATTATTAGCCACTTACCTTACACTTTACCTATTGCCAGTAATGTATATTTGGTTCGAAAAACACTTCCCAGATACTCGTAGAAATCTACATGAAATGAGTGATGACGAAGATGGTTATCAACTTTAAAAAAATTTAAAATGAAAGATAAATTTTTAAAAATATTCACTTTTCTAATTTTTGGAATAGGATTTTCACAAACTCCTATTTCGTTAGAAAGTGCCATCAATAAAGCCCTGAACAATAACTTAGCCATCAAAGACGGAACATTAAAGGTACAATACCAAGAAAAAATGCAACGTTCTGCTACAGTTATTGACCCATTGATGATATCTGGAGAAATCGGGCAAATGAATTCAGCTTATGTTGACAATAAATTTTCGGTTTCTCAAACAATTAGATTGCCAAAATTTTATAACAGTCAGAAGAAAGTTTTAGCAGAAGAATATAAAAATTCTATGTTACAATTAGATGTTCATAAGTGGCAAATCAAAAAAGAAATTTCTTTGATTTACAATGAGTTAAAATATCTAGACGAGAAGAAAAAACTGCTCAAAAAAGCAGACAGCATCTTTTCTCAATATTACAAAAGAGCAGAACTCAGACTGAAAAAAGGAGAAAGCAATCTCTTAGAAAAAGCAACTGCCGAAAACTTGAGAAGTCAAGCAGAATTACAACTCAATGCACTGGAAAAAGACAGAGAAATTGCTTTGCAGAAATTTAATTTCCTCATCAATGATGGAACTTTTTACCAAAATGATAAAGAAAAATATACTGTTTTAGATATTAACAATCTTGGCGAAAATTTCTCAGGAAATCCAATTATTTTAAAACAGTTAGAGCAAGAAAAAAACATCCAAAACGCTAAACTTTTGGCTGAAAAATCTAAACTTACTCCTAGTTTTAACATTGGGTACAACAATATGTCTATGTACGGAACTGGTGCAGATGATAAATTCTATGAGCGTTCGGCAAGATTTCACTCAGGTATGGTAGGAATTGGTTTACCCGTTTTCAATTCTGCACAAAAATCAGTGATTGAAGCTCAGAAAATCAACCAACAAATCGCTGAAAATAATTATCAGCTGGGTTCATTACAACTGAAAAATCAATTCACACAGAACTTTAATCTTTATCAAAAACTAACGAATGAAATTTCTTACTATCAGAAAACAGGTTTGGCAAACAGCGAAAGCATCTTAAAAACTGCCAATAACCAATATTATAACGGAGAAATCAATTATTTAGAATGGACTCTTTTAGTGAATCAAGCATTTGAAATTGAAAACAAATACACGGATCGATTAAAAGAACTCAATGACATTATTATAGAAATCAACGCGCTGAAAAGCGAAAATTAATTAAAAGATGAAAAAATTTACCGCAACACATAGAATTATACATTGGGTTATCGCAATTTCAATGTTCGTATTATTAGCAACCGGATTTTTAAGAATGTATTGGATGGGCAGAAAAACCATTTCTGCTGCTATCAATAACGAACTTACCGCTAAAGGTTTAGCATTACCAGAAGAAAGCGTTCGTGCTATTGCAAAATCTATTATCAATCCAATGTTTGAGTGGCACGTTAACTTTGCTTATGTTTTAGTTTTTGCTTTTGTTTTAAGGATAGTTTATATGCTAGTAAAAGGCATTAAATTCCCTAATCCTTTTTCTAAAACGGCTTCTGGAAAAGAAAAATTCCAAGGGACTATTTATTTTATATTCTACATTTTAGTGGCTGTAGAAGCTGCAACAGGTATGATGCTAAAATTTGAATTAGTAGGAGAAAATATTTTAGAAAAAGCCGAAGAAATTCACAAACTAGCCATTTATTGGATGCCTGGATTCATCGTCATTCACTTTGTAGGAATTACCATTGCAGAATTGACTAGCAAAAAAGGAATTGTTTCTAAAATGATTGGAGGAGAATAATCCTTAATTAACTGTAAGTTTTAATTTTTTAAGCAAAAAATGAATCAAAAATGAAAAAAATAATTTCAATTATAACGATAACACTTCTACTCTTTTCTTGTGGCAAAAAAGAAGAAACTGCCAAAGAAGAATTTGAAATAGTACCTGCTGAAAACCAAATTACACTAAACGATAACCAAATCAAAAATACGGGTATTGAAATAGGAAATTTAGGTTACGAAGATATTTCAGCAAAAATAATCCTCAACGGAGCTGTAGATGTTCCGCCTCAGAACTTAGCTAGCGTTTCTGCACCAAGTGGTGGTTATGTGCGTTTTATTCGTCATATGCCAGGAATGCACGTAGATAAAGGTGAAACTTTGGCTGTTTTAGAAGATCCACAGATTGTTCAGTTACAGCAAGATTATCTTTTGGCAAAATCTAATTTAGGTTACGCACAGAAAGATTACTCTAGACAAAGTGAATTAAATCAAAGCAAAGCTGCATCAGATAAAGCGATGCAACTCGCCCAAACTGAAGCTCAAAATCAAAATATTTTGATGAGAGGAATGGCCGAAAAATTGAGAGCTCTTGGAATAAATCCGAACAACCTAAACGCTGGAAACATTAAAAGAAGTGTAGCAGTTACATCGCCAGTTTCTGGTTATATCTCTAGTGTAAATGTGAAAATGGGACAATATGTTTCGCCTACAGAAAGACTTTTTGATGTAGTAAACACAGGAGATATTCATCTTGCACTAAAGGTTTTTGAAAAAGATTTGAATAAAATTGCTTTGAACCAAAGAGTCTTTGCCTATACCAACCAAAATCCACAGAAAAAATACGCTGCAAATATCATTTTAATTGGCAGAGATTTTCAACCAGACAAATCTGTAATCATTCACTGTCATTTTATAGAATATGATAAGAGTTTAATCCCTGGAACATACATGAATGCAGAAGTAGAAACTAAAACCGAAACAGGCAATACTGTTCCAGATGATGCCGTGGTAACTTGGGAAAGCAAACAATATATTTTTGAAGAAGTACAACCAAAAACCTATAAAATGTTTCCTGTAACCATAGGAAATTCGGAAAATGGTAGAACAGAAATTTTGAACCTTGACGAAAAGGCTAAAAACAAGAAATTTGTAACGAAAGGAGCTTATTATCTATTGATGGGACTTAAAAATGTAGAAGAATAAATATTTTCTAAAACATTTTTATAATAATTACACAATTTACAACGTTACAATTAAAAAGTTAAATAAATGAGAACTAAAAAGGTAATATTCAGCATATTACTACTCTTCAGCCTATTCGTTTTTTCACAAGAAAAATTCAGCAAGTTTCAACAAATTAAAGACGCTGCTCAACAAGAAAACAAAAGTATTCTACTCAAATTTTCAGGCTCAGATTGGTGTATTCCATGTATTAAGCTGCAAAAAAAAGTGATTGATGACCCTGTATTCCAAGAGTATATTTCTAAAAATCTGGTCTATGTAGAAGCAGATTTCCCTAGAAAAAAAGGAAAATTAAGTGCCGATATCATTACAAGAAATAAAGAATTAGCAGACATTTACAATAAACAAGGCGTTTTTCCTAAAATGGTCTTAATGAGTGCTAATGGCAAAATTCTAAAAACTTGGGAAGGTTTTGATAATGCGACTGTAAATACGATGATTCAAGAAATTAATCAATCTACTGGTAAATAGTATGCAAAAAAAACTGACCCAGCTTTTGATGGGAAATCGGTTTGAAATTACTGTTGAAGCCAAAACAGATGCAGAAGCAGATTTTTTTCTAAAAAAAGCGGTAGAAGAAATTTCTAGAATAGAAGCATTACTCTCTACTTATCAATCTACCAGCGAAACCAATCTCATCAATGAAAATGCAGGAATAAAACCTGTGAAAGTGAGTGTTGAAACTTTTTCGATTATCGCAAGGTCTAAGAAAATTTCTGAAATTACTCAGGGAGCTTTTGATATTACTTATGGCTCTATTGATAAACGTTTTTGGAATTTTGATACCGAAATGACTTCGCTTCCAGATGAAGATTTGGCTAAAAAAAGCATCGCTTTAATTGATTATAGAAATATCGAACTTAATGCAGAAAACAAAACCGTTTTTCTCAAAAACAAAGGAATGAGAATTGGTTTTGGGGGCATCGGAAAAGGCTATGCTGCAGAAAAAGCCAAAAACCTATTAAAAAGTCTTGGCGTAAAAGCAGGAATTATCAATGCTTCAGGAGATTTATCTTGTTGGGGAGTCCCCGAAAACGGAAAATCTTGGACCATAGGAATTGCACATCCGGATTTTTCGGGAATGCCATTTTCTACACTTGAAGTAACAGATTTAGCCATTGCAACATCTGGAAATTACGAAAAATTCGTGATGATTGATGGCAAAAAATATTCGCATACCATAGACCCAAAAACAGGATTTCCTATTCACGGAATTAAAAGCGTAACAGTGATTAGTCCAAACGCAGAAATTTCTGATGCTTTCGCAACACCTATTTCTATTATGGGCATAAAAGCTGGACTTTCTTTGATTAATCAAATGAAAGATATAGAATGCATCATCATAGATGATGATAACAATATTTATTACTCAGAAAACATCAAAATCATATAAAAATGAACTCTATTAAAGTATTTTTCGCACTATTCTTCGTCTCGATAATGGTGCAAAACTGCGTATCTGTAAAAGAATACGAAAAAAACTATGTGAACGATAGTGAAATGCAACTTTCTACCAAAAAATCTGCAAAAACAGAAAATAATTTTCTTTTGTACAGAGAAGCAGCTTCTGGTGCAGATGGTGGGAAAAACGGTGGCGGTTGCGGTTGCAACTAAGTAAAATATGAATCAATACAATCATTAACGATGAAAAAAAGCATAGTATCCGTATTTTTACTAGCCATCACGTTTGGTTTCTTCGGAAAATCGAAAGCACAAGAAAAAGACTCACTTTACGAAGCTAGAAAACTAAAAATTGACGAAATTAACTTTGTATCAGGATATTACACTCAAGAGGGAGAACACTCTTCTATTGGTGGAGGAAAAGGTGATGAAGCTTTGACCAATATTTCTAATTCTATACAGGTAAGATTGCTTAAAAACAGTCAGAAATATGAACATAGACTAGACTTTGCCGTAGCAGTAGACCATCACACTTCTGCTTCTACCAAATTGATAAATAATGTTCCAGATGGTTCCCCTACCAATTTATACAATGGAAAAATAAGTGCCAGAACTGCCGCCTCTACAGGAACTAGCAGTGTTACTGGTGCTTCTTCTAAATTTGTAGGTTGGAGAATTTACCCTTCTCTTAACTATTTTGCCAAAAACTTAGAACGAAATACTACTTATGGAATTGGAGCATACTTTTCCCGAGAGTTTGACTATCAATCCATTGGTGGTGAACTTTCTTTTGTAAAAGCATCTCAAGATAATAATTCTGAGTTCAGTGTAAAAGCAATGGCATTTTTTGACCAAAGACTAGAAATTTTACCAGTAGAACTTAGACCAGTTAATACAGGAGTAAACAACAAAAAAGCTGACGATGACGAAGACGAACATGAAGGAAACGATGATAATTATAAACTTTGGAATAAAAATTCTTATAGTGTAAATTTTGCCTATTCTCAAATTATCAATCCAAGATTACAAGTTTCATTGTTGGCAGATTTTGCATTTCAAGATGGTTTACTTTCTATTCCTTATAACAGAGTTTATTTTACCAATAATACGGTTTCCAGCGAAAAATTGCCTATGCAAAGAATGAAAATTCCATTAGGAATGAGACTCAATTATTTCTTGGGCGAAACATTTATTTTCAGAACCTATTATCGATATTTCTTTGATGATTGGGGAATCAAAGCACATACTGCACAATTAGAAATCCCGATAAAGATTTCTCCATTTGTTTCATTAAGTCCTTTTTACAGATATCATCATCAGACCAGCAATGATTATTTTAAACCTTACGGACAACACAATCCTGGCGAAAAATATTATTCTTCAGACTATGATTTATCTAGTTTCAATAGCCAAAACATTGGGTTAAATCTTCATTATTTACCTTTAGAATCCAAACTGTTCAAGAGTGTAGATTTCAGATATAGTTTTTATAAAAGAAGTGAAGGATTGTCTGCACATAATCTTACATTTGCTATAACCTTTAAATAACCATCACAAAATGAACTTAAAAAACATCCAAACCGAAGTAGATGCTTCTTTTCTTTATGGCTTATTAGCAGAGAAAGAAGAAGACCAAAATGTAAAAGAAATCTTTTTACAAATGTCTGCCATCGAAAAATCTCACGCAGTAGCATTTTTACAAAAAGTAGGACTAACGGAAAAAGACATGCCGAAACCTTCTACCAGAGCAAAAATTCTTAAAAAAATTGGAGGAATTTTAGGTTATGATTATGTTTTAGGTGTTTTAATGGATACCGAAAAATCACTTTCCAGCTCTATCGGAAAAGCCAGAGTCAATACCCAAACACAAGCTTCTATTTCTGATACAGCCCACGTGAAAATTCTTGAAAATATTCTTGAAAATAATCCTAAAATCGGCGGAAATGCTCTTTCTCGTTTTGAAAAAAGACACCGTTCTGTTGGCGGAAACGCACTTAGAGCAGCTGTTTTAGGTGGAAATGATGGGTTAATTTCTAACTTTTCATTAATTATGGGAGTTGCAGGAGCAAGTAGCGGACAAAAAGAAGTACTACTTGCAGGTTTAGCTGGGCTTTTGGCTGGTTCGCTTTCCATGGCATTAGGAGAATGGATTTCGGTACAGAGTTCCAAAGAATTATACGAAAACCAAATGTCTCTGGAAATGGACGAATTAGAAGTAAATCCTGAAGGAGAATTAAAAGAAATAGAATTGATTTACAGAGCGAAAGGAATTCCTGCGGAACAAGCCGTACAAATGGCAACAGAACTCATGAATGACAAAAATTCTGCACATCAATTTTTGGTAAAAGAAGAATTAGGAATTAATTCAGAAGAACTGAAAGGTTCTGCCATGGAAGCAGCGATTTCTTCTTTTGTATTATTTGCAATTGGAGCAATTTTACCACTTTTCCCGTTTTTCTTTTTAGGAGGAACTCCAGCAATTATTGCAAGTGCTATCTCTAGTTCGATTGGTTTATTTTTAATCGGTTCTGCCATTACGCTGTTCACAGGAAAGAGCATTTGGTATTCAGGTTTCAGACAAGTTATTTTCGGATTATTGGCTGCAGCAATCACTTTCGGAATCGGTAAATTAATTGGCGTTTCCGTTATAGGATAATCATAAAATTAATGGCTAAAGTGAAAATGAATCACTTTAATTTTGATGAAATTTAACTTTAGCCTAATTTTTGTATCTAAAATACTGAGTTGAAAAAATTTATTTCCATATTATTCATTTCTGTTTATCTATTTTCTTTTCAAGAGTTTAGACAAGTTTTCAAATTGCCTACTTTGATAGAGCATATTGTAAAACATAGGATAGAAAATGGTGAATTTTCATTGGTTAATTTTCTTAACCACCATTATTTCAGTGGAAATTTTATGGATAATGATTATGATCAAGATCAGAAATTACCTTTCAAACAAATAGATTTTACACATTTTTCCAATATTGTTTTTGTGGTAGAATCGCTTAGTGATTTAAAAATTGAAACTCCAAAGCGCTTATTTACAGAAAACAAGAACTTTTTTATTTATAAAAATGACTTCATTTCTGAGTTTCAATACTCTATTTTTCAACCACCAGAAATTTTAATGTAATTCTTTGATTCACATCAACTTTATCTTTTTCTTTTGAAAAAGATACTTCTCACATTCATATTACATTAAAATTTAAGAAAATGAAAACAAAAACTTGGTCTTTGACGACCAGAATCTCGCACTGGCTTTTAGCCATAGGATTTACCGTAGCCTATATCACTGGCGAAAATGAATGGCAAATGAATTACCACTATGCTTTTGGAGCATTAGTTGGTGGAATTTTATTTTTCAGAATTCTTTACGGAATTATCGGTCCAAAATATTCTAATTTCAAGGATTTCCCGATGGGAGTTTCTCAACAAATAGATTTCATTAAAAATTATTTTTCTAAAAACCACACGTATGTGGGGCATAATCCTTTAGCATCTTTAGTCATGTTTTCTATGATGTTTTTAGGAATTTTCACAGCATTTACAGGTTATTTATGGGCTATAGAATCAGCACATTTTTTAGGATTTACTTTTACTGAAGAAATGGTAGAAGAAGGTCACGAAATTGGCGCCAAATTATTCTTAATTCTTGTATTTGCTCATCTAGCAGGAATATTTGCAGACACTATTTTTCACAGAAAAACAGGGACTTTGGGATCTATTTTCACTGGATATAAAAACGTACAAGCAGAAGCTGCTAAAACGAATGCTTTTCACAAAATCTTCTCTTTTCTTTGGTTAGGCGTACCGATGATTTTATTCTACCTTGCCTTCGGTCTACCCGTAAATGAAAGAGGTAATGAAAGAGAAAATGAGGAAGAAGATGAATGGGAATCGCTGCTCTATCCTGACAAAAATTCTGAAAAATCACCAATGAATCTCCTTGTGAAATTGACTAAAAACAGAAGCAATGTAGATGGAACCAGTTCGGCTTCTAGCAGTAGACAAACTGAGACTAATAATACTGTGAATACAGAAAGCAATTCCGTTCAGAGTTATGCACAAAACTCATCATATTACACCGAAAATAATAATGATGAGCATGAATATTATGAACATGAAGAACATTCTAAACATCATCATGAGAAAAGAGAACATCATGATTATGAGGATGGAGACGATGATTAATTTTAAAAAATAATAGAAATACCGATGGAAATTTCATCGGTATTTTTTTTGAACCTTTCTTATTGTTCCTCAATAAAGGATTTTTTGTAAATTAGCCCTATGAAAAAACTAATAATCACTGCCCTATTTTTATTGAGTTATCAAACTGAGGCTCAAATCAAAGCTGTAACTGACGAAGGAAAAGAAGTGGTTCTATTTGATAATGGAACCTGGAAATTTGCTAACGATAGTGATGCAAAAGTTCTAGAAACCATCACTAACAATGAAACTCCTTTCACTAAAGATAAAGCTTCCACATTCTTATATCGATGTAAAAAAGTAAATGCAGGTATATACGTAAATCCTAAAATCTGGAAAATTACCGATGCTTTTAAAGCACCAATGATAGAATACGCATTTACGAACAATTTAAACTCTAGTATTTTTGGAATTGTAGTTTCTGAAACAGCAGAAATAGGGAGTCTAAAAAATTTAAAAGAACTCATCGTTATCAGTACACAAAATAGAGCAGATTATTTTAAATTAAAAGAGTCTGAATACAGAACTGTAAATGGCTTAAAAGTACTTTATCTAAGATACTTAGTAAATACAAAAGGTTTAGATTTTGAATATCAAACATATGCTTATCTTACAGAAAATGGATATTGTGCGATTACAGGTTATGCATTTGCTAAAAATTTTGACCAAAGTAAAGCAGAGTTAGACCGATTCTTAAATGGTTTGGTAGAAACAAAAAAAGCAGAAGGCACACAAACAGTAGAAGTTTATGAAACTCCGCCTCCTCCAGCAAAAATTAAAAGTAAAAATTAAGAGATTTTTCCCCATTTATTTTTGCCTTTGTACTGCTTAACGTAGTAATTTCTAAGGCTCTGATGCTCTGGAAGCTGTAGATTTCCGTCTATTTTTAGCAAATGTTCTACGGTTTCTTTTGCTGCTTTTATGATATTGCCATCATTTACCAAATCAAGGCGTTTAAAATCTACCATTCCGCTTTGCTGAGTTCCTAGAATATCTCCAGGTCCGCGCAATTGCATGTCTACTTCAGAAATTTTAAAACCGTCATTGGTTTCGCACATGGTTTTGATGCGTTTTCTAGATTCTGTGGAGAGTTTGTCGCCCGTCATCAGAATACAATAACTCTGTTCTGCACCTCTTCCTACTCTACCACGAAGCTGGTGCAACTGAGAAAGACCAAATCTTTCGGCACTTTCTATCACCATTACTGAAGCATTCGGCACATTTACGCCTACTTCTATTACGGTAGTTGCGACCATAATATCTGCTTTTCCTTTGGCGAAATAATTCATGGCTGCATCTTTTTCATCGGGTTTCATTTTGCCGTGAAGCATGGTCGTATTATAATCTGGAAGCGGAAAAATTTCTGAAATATGCTCAAAACCTTCCATTAAATTTTTATAATCCAACGTTTCAGATTCTTCAATTAATGGATATACAAAATACACTTGTCTGCCTTTGGCAATTTCTTCTTTGGCAAAACCATAGACAGAATTTCTATCTTTTTCTCTTCTATGAGCAGTAATAATTGGTTTTCTACCAACAGGCATTTCATCAATTACAGAAACATCTAAATCTGAGTAATAACTCATCGCCAAAGTTCTGGGAATAGGTGTTGCAGTCATTACCAAAATATGCGGTGCAATTTTATTTTTAGCCCAAAGTTTCGCACGTTGCGCTACTCCAAATCTATGTTGCTCATCTATGATGGCTAATCCTAAATTTTTGAACCGAACAATATCTTCTAAAACCGCGTGAGTTCCTACTAAAATCGAAAGTTCGCCGTTTAATAATTCTTCGTGAATGATTTTTCTTTCGGCGGTTTTGGTAGAACCTGTGAGTAATCTTACTTTAACATCTGTTTCCTTCAATAAATCTGAAATCGAATTAAAATGCTGAGTTGCCAAAATTTCCGTAGGCGCCATCATACAACTTTGGAAACCATTATCCATGGCTAAAAGCATCGCTAAAAGCGCTACCATCGTTTTACCAGAACCTACATCTCCTTGCAATAATCGGTTCATTTGGATAGGCTTTTTCAAATCATTTCTGATTTCTTTCAGCACTCTTTTTTGGGCATTGGTTAATTCAAAAGGAAGAAAATTTTCATAGAAATTATTGAAATTTTCGCCTACTATCGGAAAAGGATTCCCAATCGTGAAACTTTTGTTGTAATTCTTCTTCAAACCGTAACCCAACTGAAAAAAGAACGCTTCTTCAAATTTTAATCTTCTGTCTGCATGTTTGGCAAAATCTGCATTTTGTGGAAAATGAATGTTAAGATACGCTTGTGGACGACTCATAAGTTTCAAAGATTTCATCAGAGAAACCGGTAAATTTTCTTCTATTAACTGAGGAATCTGCGAAATAATATTGGCTTGAACCGTTTGAAAAAATTTTTGGTTCAATCCTCGTTTCGTCAATTTTTCTGAACTTGGATAAATAGGCCTGAGTCTTTCTTCTGCAGATTTTTTGTCTTCTAACTCAATTTCTGGATGCGGCATAGAAAAACTATGGTTAAACTCCTGAATTCTCCCAAAAATATAGATTTCTCGGTTTACGGGAATCTGTTCTTTCATCCAATTGGAATACTGAAACCAAACTACATCTAGTGTTCCGGTTCCGTCTGTAAATTTCCCAGAAAGTCGTTTTTTCCCTTTGGCATAAGTAATTTCCTGCAATTCTGTAATCCTCCCTTTCAGTTGAATTTCTATATTATCTTCTTTGATGTCTACAATTTTGTAGACTTTAGATTTATCCAAATATCTTATCGGAAAAAAATGCAGAAAATCTTCCACCGTCCTAATATCTAAGACATTAGCAATCAGTTTGGCACGTTCTGTACCAATTCCTTTTAAAAATTCTATGGAAGTGTCTAATGTCAATGGTGAATTTGCTTCGCAGTGAACTGTGAGTTTTACGATGTGAAATTAAGTAAATTTGTTCAAAACTAAAAAAGAAAGACCTTCAATAATGAAAGTCTTTGCTCTTTATTTTATAAAATATGATGTATAAATTTACTCTTTAATCTTAGATTTAAATTTCTTCTGATAGTTTTCCCATTGTTCACGGGTTTTGATGTTTTTATATTCTCCTTTAGAAAATAATGTGATGTAGGGTTCTAATTCTTTGGCAGAGAAAAACCCCATCAAATTGGTAATCGGTTGAGCATTTTCGTCTAAAAATACCAGAGCTGGATAGCCACTCACATTCATAAACTTCGCGAACTGGTGCATTGCATTTCTGCTTTTTGCCTTGGTAGCATAATCTGGATTGGTGAAAACCCTATCGTAAAAATTAACCGTCTGGTTGCCTTCTGCATTGAATTTTACAGCGTAAAAATTTTCATTGATGTATTTCGAAATAAGAGGATGTGAATAGGTCTGTTTGTCCATCAATTTACACGGCCCACACCAATCTGCATAAAAATCGATGAGAATCTTTTTAGGATTGGTTTTTTGAGCAGTTAACGCCTGTTCCATCGTCATCCAATTCACTTGTGAAAAGGAAAAACTGAACACCCAAAGAAATAACATCGATAAAGTAGTTTTCATACAGTAGTTTTTATGTGGTTAATGAACCTCTTGCATTAATTTTTTCACAAAAGGAGATATCAAAATCAGTACCAAACCAGCCACTAAAGCGTAAATTCCTAGCATTTTATAACCCTCAGCATAAGTATTGAGCGCAACTAATTTTGTAGAATTTACAGGAACTTCGGAAAGTGTTTTGCCAATTCTTCCCGCAACATATTGTCCGTAAGCTGAAGCTAAAAACCAAGTTCCCATCATTACACCTTGTAGCTTTTCAGTAGAAAGTTTCGTCATAATAGATAGGCCAATTGGCGATAAGCATAATTCACCAAAAGTAATGACTAATAAAGCAATTGTGAAAATATTGAGTGAAGTAATCCCTTGAAGACTGGCAAAAAATTTAGTCGCAAAAAGCACATAATATCCTAATCCTAAAAAGATAAATCCTAAACCGAATTTAATGATTGTATTAGGCTCCATCTTTCTTTTACTTAACCAAAGCCAAATAAAACTGAAAACAAATGCAAAAATAATCACGAAAAATGCACCTCCAGAATTGTTAATACCATTAGGATCAGCACTGAAAAAAAGTAATTTTTTATCGAGATGTTCCGCAGCAAAAATACTCAAAGAACCGCCACTCTGCTCATAAATTCCCCAAAAAAGAATAGAGAAAACAATAAAAACTAAAGCAGCCCATAATTTTTTTCTTTCGGCAGTAGTAACTTTAGACATTTCATAGAAAAGATAGAGCAAAGTCAATGGACCAATCGTCCACATGAAATAGTCAGTATATTCTGGAACAGAAACCATTTTCATAATTACCGGAACTAGAACTAATGTCAATATATAGGTTCCATATTCTTTCCATTTTTCTAGAGGCTGATAAATACCATCAGAATCTAATTTTTGAGGTTGTAAACCGATAGGGCCTAAACTTCTTTGAGTAAAAATAAAATTCACTAAGCTAATTATCATTACCAGAGCTGCAAAACCAAAAGCAAAATTCCATCTTTTGTCTTCTGGAATAAAGTTGGTAAACATATCGCCTTTCCCAACAGCTATACAAACATATCCACCAATCAAAGCTCCTATATTGATACCTGCATAAAACAATGAAAAACCAGCATCTGTTCTGTTATCATTAGATTTATACAATTGCCCAACCATAGAAGAAATATTTGGCTTAAAAAAGCCTGTTCCAACAACGGTAAAAGAAATACCCAAAAAGAAAAATTGATGGGGATCTATTGCTAAAATTAAACTCCCAACAATCATCAGTAAACCTCCCCAAAATAGAGATTTTCTGAAGCCAAGTATTTTATCTGCAAAAAGTCCGCCCACGAAAGTAAAAGCATATACGAAAGCTTGAGTAGCTCCATATTGCAGTTGTGCATCATCTTTTTTCATTAATAATTCGTAAACCATAAAAAAAGTGAGCATTCCACGCATTCCGTAGAAGCAAAAGCGTTCCCACATTTCAGAGAAAAAGAGTGACCAAATCTGGCGAGGATATTTACCTTTAAAATCTTGAATTTGTTCGAGAGTTAATTCCATTGTAAAAATTTATGTTACGAAAATAAAAAAAAACCTCTGACATTGCAGAGGTTTTAGTGAGTTTTATGATAATTTTAATTTACGCCATGCATTTTCTTTTCTAACCATCTACTCATCACGAATAGAACTGCTGCTGCAACTCCACACATTACGATGAATACTAAGAAGAAATCAAATAAATTAGCAATTTGGAAACCTAAGAAAGAGGTAGTAGCAGCGCCTTCTCCACCTTCTCCGCCTCCAGGAATTAATGCTGAAAGTGTTCCTGCAAATTTATTCGCTGCTGCGTTTGCTAAGAACCAAGTTCCCATCAATAATGAAGAAAATCTAGCTGGTGAAAGTTTAGAAACCATTGATAATCCAATTGGTGATAAACAAAGTTCTCCCATGGTATGAATCACATAAAGACCGATTAACCAGAACATAGATACTTTATCCATTGCTCCTAAACCATAAACTGCAAATGCGATTACTACATAACCAAGAGCTACTAAAGATAAACCAATCGCCATTTTTTTAGGAGAAGTAGGTTCTAAACCTCTATTTCCTAATCTTAACCAAAGTGAAGAGAATAATGGTGCTAAAAGGATAATTGCTAATGGATTTACAGATTGAAAATAAGAAGCTGGCATTTCCCAACCGAATAAAGTTCTATCTGTTTGTCTGTCTGCAAAAATAGTAAGCGAAGCTCCTGCTTGTTCGAATGCTCCCCAGAAGAAAATCACGAAAAACGCAAGAATGAAGATGACCATAATTCTGTCTCTTTCGTCTTTTGTAAGGGATTTATCTGTTAAAATAATAAGTGGCATTGCAATCATTGCTCCGTAAATTAAATATCCAATAATATCTAATTCGCTATTGAACATCGTTTTGAAATTCATTAAGAAGAAAATCAAAGCAGTAGAAGCGATTACAATTCCTATTTGTTTTACGCCAAATTTCTGTGTAGGTAAACCAATAGGGTTATTGTCTGCATCTACTAAAAGTTTATTTTTTTGAGCCACAAAAGTGATCAAACCTATAATCATCCCGATTCCAGCTGCTAAAAAGCCCCATTTGAAATCTATTTTTTCGGCTAAAGTTCCACAAATTAACGGAGAGAAGAATGCTCCTAAGTTAATTCCCATGTAGAAAATGGTAAATGCAGCATCTACTCTTCTGTCTCCTTTTGGATACAATTGGCCTACCATTGTAGAAATATTTGGTTTGAAGAAACCGTTTCCAATGATGAGTAAAGTAAGACCTACCCACATTAATGAAATAGCAGCACCACCTGAAGCTGAAGCACTAAAAAACATCGCAAACTGACCAAGAGCCATTAATATACCTCCAATTTCTATACTTCTTCTGTTTCCTAAAAATCTATCAGAAAGATAACCTCCCAAAAGTGGTGTTAAGTATACCAAACCTGTATAACTACCGTAGATATTAGAAGCATCAGAATCTGGCATAAGAAGCATTTTCGTCATATATAAGATAAAAATTGCTCTCATACCGTAGTAAGAGAAACGTTCCCACATTTCAGTCATGAATAAAAGGTATAATCCTTTAGGATGTCCTTTTTGTTGTGCTGTATCCATATTTTTATTGTTAATTTTTTGTTAAGACTAGCAAATATAGTTTTTTTTTGGTTTAGTCAATAAAAAAGTCAGCACTAAAAGTACTGACTTATATCTTCTTAATTAGTGACCTTGGTCTTTCATAATTTTATTCAAACGCTTTAGCATAGATGCTCCTAATAATGTCGCAAAAATGAGTAACGCAAAATTCACCAAGAAATAATTCATCTTATTGTCATAACTGTACCATGTACTTGCCAAAATTCCTGAAAGTTTGTTTCCTACTGAATTGGCCAAGAAGAAACCACCCATCATTAATGCAGTAATTCTCGCTGGCGAAAGTTTTGAAACAAAAGAAAGTCCCATCGGTGATAAACATAATTCCCCTACCGTAATGACTCCGTAACTTGCTACTAACCACCACGGTGAAACCTTCACGGCACCATTATCACCAGCATAAACCGCGAGAACCATCACCAAACAAGAAAGTGCCGAGATAAATAATCCCAAGACAATTTTAGTAGGAGTTAAAGGTTCTTTTCCTTTTCTTCTGAGCATTGCCCAGAATCCTACAATAACTGGAGTTAACGCAATTACCCAAAATGGATTAATGGACTGGAACAATTCTGTATTATATAAGAACACTTTTTGGGAAGGATTTTGCTCTAATTGTGCCTTTTGTTCAGGTTTAATATTTCTGAAATAGATATCTTTTCCTTGAATTTTTAAGGTTTTTCCTTCTTCATCTTTTTGGGTTTGATATTGGTCATCATACACAGAAACTTCCTTGTCTTTGAAGTCTTTTCCATCTACCATATAAATATCTTCCAGAGGTTTTTCTACACTTGCAGGAACGCTTCTATCTGTATAATAATTTGCCCAACGTGTTAAAGCCGTTCCGTTTTGCTTGAAAACCGCCCAGAAAAACATCGAAATTAAAAAGATAGACAACAATGCTCCAATTGCAGGTTTTTCTTTCTGATTCGCTTTGAAATAAAGAGAAACATAAAAATAAATAACAGGAATACATGCAAAAATAAACGCATCTGTACTATCACTTCCGAAGATTTCTCCTGGTAAGAACCAACCGATTGCTCCAGCAATAATTGCAGGTAAGAAAACTTTAACCAAAATTTCAGAAAGTTTGGTATCTCCTTCCTGTACTGGCTTCATTTCTGCAGCCTGTCTGTAATGTTTCATTCCTACGGTAAAGACAACTAAACCAACCAACATCCCAATTCCAGCGGTGATAAACGCTTCTCCCCAACCGAATTTATTACGCATAAATGCTGCAATAATGTTACAGATGAAAGCACCAATATTAATCCCCATGTAGAAAATGTTGTAACCTGAGTCTTTATTGGCTTTGTATTTTTCGTCTGAATAAAGATTTCCTAAAAGTGTAGAAATGGTAGGTTTAAAGAAACCATTCCCCACAATAATTAATCCTAAAGAAGTATAAAAAAGTGGTAAATCTTTGAAAACGCCCATCCCAATGTAACCTGCAGCCATCAAAATACCACCGATATAAATAGATTTTACGTATCCTAGAACTCTATCTGCCAAGAAACCGCCAATAAATGGAGTAAGATAAGTAAGGGCAATGTAAGTCCCGAAGATATCATCTGCCATTTTATCAGGAAGACCTAATCCTCCTCTCATTCCTTCTGGCTCAATAAGATATAATACAAAAATTCCTAAAATTAAATAATATCCGAATCTTTCCCACATTTCTGTGAAGAACAAATACGGTAAACCTTTTGGATGTTTATTGTTCATAAAATTTATTTTTCCCAAAAATAAGTTTTTTAAATGGAATGAAAAATTTTTCTAACTTTGATAAAAATAAATTCTAAAAAAATGGAAATCACAATAGAAGATTTAGAAAAAAATCTAAAGACACTTCCCAAAGAACTTTTAGGGAATGTGAATGATTATATTGATTTTTTGAAGGAGAAATATTTAAGTAAAGATTGGGCAAATCAATTATCTGAAACTCAAAAAAAATCTATTGAAAAAGGAATTTCAGATATAGAAAATGGGAACATCATTTCGCATGAAGAAGCCAAACAAAAAATTAGAAATTACCTTAAATCAAAAGCCATTTAAATGAAAATTGTTTGGTCTAAAGAAACTCTAGAAAACTATTTAAAAGTTTTAGAT
>CAZHCK010000030.1:0-29140 GCA_964530915.1 uncultured Cloacibacterium sp.
TATCAATCCTGTTTTGTTTACGGATAATAACCACACATTAACAATTCATTATTTTGTAAATTATAACGGTAGTTTATATGAATGGAATTATATTTCACCAAAAATAATTAATGATAATTTAGATTTTGGAGAAACAGTTGTTAACGATATGGAAAAACTTACTGATTGGAATTTTTCCGTTGATAATTTAAATGATAATAATTTTTGGAATAACTATGTTTTGAAAAAATCAGGTGAAGATTATCTTTATTTAAAAAAAGTAAAGTAAATATTTAATCACTCATCACTTATCATTTATCAATTATTTTAAAAATGCAAATAAAAGATATTGTAAAAAAAGTAAAACAAATAGAAATCCGAACTCGGAAGAGAACGGAAAATACTTTGATGGGTCAATATCACAGTGCTTTTAAAGGTCAAGGAATGGCTTTTGCAGAAGTTCGTCCGTATCAATTTGGAGATGATATTCGTAGAATTGATTGGAACAAAACCGCACGTTTCAAAGAACCTTATGTAAAGGTGATGGAAGAAGAACGTGAACTGACCATGATGATTTTGGTAGATATTTCTGCTTCCATGAACTATGGAACAAAAATTCAACTGAAACGAGAATTGGTAGCAGAAATTTCGGCAAGTTTAGGATTTTCGGCAGCAGGAAATAATGATAAAGTAGGGCTTATTTTGTTTGCGGATAAAGTCTATAAAGTCATTCCGCCACAGAAAGGCAGAAAACATATTTTAGCCATAATTTCTACGATTTTGACCGCAGATTATGTACAGGCAGAAACCAATATAGATGCGGCTTTAGAATACATGATGCATGTTTTCAAAAAGAAATCTTTGGCGTTTCTTTTTTCTGATTTTGCAGATGAATTTGACGAAAAATTATTGAAAATTGCTTCCAAAAAACATCAATTACTAGGTTTGAGAGTTTTTGATGAAAAAGACAATGAAATTCCAGATGTAGGTTATGCTTTTTTCAGAGATATAGAAACAGGAAAACAAATTTGGGTGAATACATCTAACCAAAGATGGCGTTACAACTATGCAGAAGCTCAGAAGCAAAAAATAAGACATCTTAGAGAAGCTTTTGAGAAAAGTTCTGCAAGTTTTGTAGAAGTAAAAGCAGAGGAAGATTATACCAAGGTTTTGTATAATTATTTTCAGAAAAAATAGAAAATAGCAATTAATGAAGAAAAATTTTTTAAAAATTTTCAATCAATATATAGACAGACAACTCGATAAAGTTTCGCCAAATCTAAAAAGGTTTAAATGGCCTTTTGTTGCTTTTGGAGTGATTAAAAAATTGGCTTTGTTGTTTATTTTTGTTGCTCAATGTTTTTCTGCGCAGACCCTTTCATCTAATTTGTCTAAAGAAAAAATTGCGCTTGGAGAAAAAGCAACTTTTCGAGTAACCATCAATGGTTTAGAAGGGAAAGATGTGATTTCTAAACCTAAAAATGAACTCTTGCCTTTTCATTTAGAAGAAACAAAAGACGAAATCAACAAAACATACGATCAATACACCAGAAATATAGAATTTCAGGTTTTTGAGGAAGGGAAATTTATCATTCCAGAACTTGAATTTTCGATAAATGGAACGGAATCCATCAAAACGATTCCCTATGAAATTACGGTTTATAATCCTGTAAATGCAGATGATCAAATCAACGACATTATGAACAATAAGCAGGTGGATTTGGGTTTCAGTGATTATTGGGAAATGTACAAATGGTATATTTTAGGAGGTTTGGTGATTTTTACTTCCCTATTTTTATTTTTAAGTTTCTTCAAAAATGGGGTTTTCAAAAATTCGGGTAAAGAGAAAAGTCCGATTCATAAAACATTGCAAGATTTGAAAAATCTTGAAAAGAAAAAATACGCAGAAAAAGGCAATTACAGGATGTTTTATGTAGAATTGATAGACATAACCAGAGCGTTCTTGGTAAAACAATATCACATTCCAGCAGATGTTTTGTTGACCGATGATTTAATCGATGTGATGAAACATACCAATAAAATTTCGCCTGAGAATGAAAAAATAGTGGAGGAGGTTTTTCTGAGAGGAGATTTGGTGAAATTTGCCAAAATCCTTCCAAATCAAGAATTAATGGAGCGTGATTTTTTAGATATTTATGAATTTGTAGAGCGTTCGGTTACAGATATTGAAGCAGAACATTTAAGAGAAGTGCATTAAGATGAATTTTCAGATAGATAGTCCATATTTTTTATTGCTCTTTTTGCTTTTTATTCCACTTTTAATAAGGGATTTTAGCAAGAAGAAAAATTCGGGAATCAATGTTCCGACTACCCAAAATATGTCTGTTGCAGGAAGTTTTTCTTGGGTTCAAAAATTTTTACAATTTTCTAAATACATCATTCTTTCTGCGCTCATCGTTGCTTTGGCAAGACCTAGAACTTATACCATTTTTAGCGATAGAGACGAAACCAAAGGAATAGACATTTTCTTAGCGATTGATATTTCGCCAAGTATGTTGGCCCAAGATTTAGAGCCTGATAGAATTACAGCTTTGAAAAAAATTGCGACGGATTTTGTCAAAAAAAGGGAAGGCGATAGAATAGGAATTGTGGAATATTGGGGGGAAGGAATTACAAAAGTTCCGCTCACGTCTGACTATCAAGTGGTTTTAGATGAAATTAGAGACATGAGTCCTAATGAAAATCTTACGGGAACAGCCATTGGAGAAGGGCTTTCTGTAGCGGTAAATCATTTGAAAGACAGTAAATCAAAGTCTAAAATCATCATTTTAATGACCGATGGTGTAAATACGGTTCCGAATGCAATGCCACCACAATTTGCAGGTGAATTGGCTAAATCTTACGGAATTAAAGTATATACAATAGGAATCGGGACGAATGGTTTTGCGTTATTTCCGCAGATTACCCCTTTTGGAATTGAATTTTTTGAACAAGAAGTGCAGATTGATGAAGCTACGCTTTCTGAAATTGCAACTCTTACAGGTGGAAAATATTACAGAGCCACTTCTAATACGAGTTTAGAAAATGTATATAACGAGATTAATTCTTTAGAAAAATCGAAAATTAAGACCAATAAAATTTACAATTACGAAGAATATTTCAGGGTTTTTCTTTGGATTGCCTTGGTTTTTTTATTGATAGATGCAGTTTTAAGATGGAGAATTTTCAGAATTTTTAATTAAAAAATAGAAATGGATTTTAGTCTAGGAAATATTTGGTATTTACTTTTGTTATTGCTTTTACCGGTAATAGCGTGGCTTCTTTTTGGTTTCAAAAAATGGAAATCAGAAAGGAGAAATATTTTTGCTGAAGCTCAATTTCAAGAAGATTTGTTTCCAAAAAATCATCAATTTTCTAAATTTTTCCCAGTTTTATATTTGTTGGCTTTTGTTTTTTTGATTTTAGCAATGGTAGATTTTCTAGGAGGAAAACAAGAAATGAAAATCCAACAAAAAGTAAATTCTGTGATTTTTTTGCTGGATGTTTCTAACTCTATGAATGCACAAGATGTGCAACCTTCTCGATTAGAACAAGCGAAAAATATTTTAATTAATACAATACAGAATTTGGGCGATGACAAAGTAGGAATCGTAGTTTTTGCAGGAGATGCACAATCTATAATGCCTTTGACTACAGATTATTCTGCCGCCGAAACGTATATTGGAGCGATAGAAACTACTACGATTGGGAAACAAGGGACAGATTTTCTAAAAGCAATAGAAGTAGCCACAGAAAAATTTAAAAATGTTCCGAAAGGTGCTAGAAAAATCGTTTTAATTAGTGATGGCGAAGATAATGAAGGAAATGACAAAGCTGCGATAGATGAAGCATTGAGACAAGGAATAACCATTACTTCTGTAGGAATAGGAAAGGATGATGGTGCACCTATTCCTATTTATGAATTTGGGCAATTAATGGGTTATAAAACAGATGCTCTTGGCGAAACTATTATTACCAAAAGACAAACAGAAGCATTGATGTCTCTCGCTTTTGATACCAATGGCGAATTTGTGGACGGAAATGATATGGAAGCAGCGGTGAATAAAATTGTTTTGCAACTCAGAAACCAAAAAGGAGCTTCGGAAACATTGGTGAACACGCAATCTGCGGTACATTATTACCAATGGTTTTTGGGCGTTTCGCTTTTTATATTTGTCATTATTTTTCTTTTTAATCCCAAAAAAGATTTCAATTTTTAAAAATGAAAACTTTAGAAAACGCAAAACCTTGAATTTTAGTCTCAAAAATTACTTTTTTATCAATTATTTAACATTTCTAGGATTTAATTTTAACAATTAAAGCGATATTTTTGTACCAACAAATGTTGAGAAAGTTTTTTGTACATATTAGCTTATTTTTTCTTGGTCTAATTGCCGTTAAGGCCCAAGAAAGTTTAAACACCCTAATCTTCAGAGGAAACCGAAGCTTCGACAAACAAAAGTATGGCGAAGCTACTTCCACATTTTCGGAAGCGGTGAAAAAAAATGAAAAAGATTTTGGGGCGCATTATAATTTGGGCAATTCTTTGTACAAAATAAAAAAGTACGACGAAGCGATTGCCGAATATCAAAAAGCACAAAAAAACACCAATAATAAAGATGAAAAAGCAGCTTCTTATTACAACGAAGGAAATGCTCATTTGCAAAATGGTGATGGAGAAAAAGCAGTTAATGCTTATAAAAATGCTTTGAAATTTGATCCAGATAATGAAGCGATTTTAAAAAATTTACAAATTGCTAAGAAGAAGCAAAAGCAAAAAGACAATAAACAAAATCAACAAAACCAACAGCAAAATCAACAAGATAACCATAAAAACCAAGATAATAATCAAAATCAGCAAGGAGATCAAAATCAAGAAAATAAAAATAACAATACCAAAAATCAACCCAACGGTAATATAGGCGACCAAAATAAAGGAAAAGGAAATCAAGGAGCGGAAAAGCAAAACCAAAAAAGCGAACCGCAAAATCCTAATGACCAGAATAAAATTCCTAAAGATTTGCAAAAATTAATTCTTCAAAGAAGTGCAAATCAAGAAAGAGAAACAGCCAAAAAATTACTCAATAAAAATGGTTACTATTCACCAGAAAGCAATACTAAAGACTGGTAATTAATGCAAAAAATTCTCAACATATTATTTTTTGTAATGTCTGCAATTTCTTACGGACAAGTTACCGTTTTGACTGATGTCAATACCAAAGAGCCGAAGCAAAATGAACCCGTTGTACTCACCATTGTACAAGAAGTGATAGGCGAAAACATGGAACAGCAGAGTCCGCTTCGTCTTCCAGATTTGTCAAAATTTGATATTGTAGGAAGTGCTTCCGAACAAAATACTTTCATTGACCAAAAAAGAGGAATTAGAGTAAACCAAATCATTTATCAATTATATCTTCAGCCAAAAGTTACGGGAAAAGTAAAAATTGGCTCGGCTTTACTTACCGTAAATGGTAAAATCTATAAATCAGAACCTTTTGATATTCTGGTGAAAGAAACGTCACGAGCTGAAACCGAATATCTTTCTAAAGACGTTTATCTGAATGTAGAAGTTCAAGATAAGGAAGTTTATGAAAATCAGCCAACTGTTGCGGTTTTGAGAGCGTATAGTAAGAATTTTGATAACTTCAGAAAGTTAGAAAATATAAAATTTCCGCAACAGAATAACGCGAGAATTAAGCCTATCAGTTACAAAAAACAAGACATAGAAAATGTAAATGGCGAAATGGCTTCGCAAGTAATTGCTATGTTTATTATTTTCCCAGAAGAAGCGGGTAATGTAGAAATAGAGCCAGTTTCGGCAATGGTGAAAACTCCAGAAATCAGTAAAATTGTTTCGAATAAGGTTAAAATTAATGTAAAAACTTTGCCTAAAGATTCTCCAGAGAATTTTAAAAATGCGGTAGGGAAATTTCATGTTTCCATTAAAGAAATTGCAAAAACAGAACCTCTGGAAGTAAATAAACCGATTGATGTTTTGGTTAAAATTTCTGGTTTAGGAAATTTAGACGAAGATAAATTGCCAAAATTAATAGAATCTAAAGATTATACTTTTTTCAAACCTCAGATTATAAGCAAATTATCAACCAATAAAGAAGGAGTGAAAGGTTCGATTACTGCAAAATATGTAGTAATTCCTAAGCATGAAGGGAAAATCAATATTTCCACTGAACCGTTTTCGTTTTTTAATCCAGAACTGAATCAGTACATAGATTTGGGTGTGAAAAGCATTGTGTTAAATGTTCTGAATTCAGCTCAAATTGCAGCGCAGAAATCAACTATTGACATTGTAGATGATTATACTGCGAATGTTTTAAACAGTGTTCCTTTACCTGTTATCGAAAAAGAAAAACATACACAGTCTTACCGTTTTAATTTTAAAAATTTATTTTCTGGTTTGGCGGTTCTTGTTATGGGAACTTTCCTTTTCTTCTTGTGGATTAGACCAAAGAAAAAAGCTTTGGTTACTGTAGAAAATAAACCCATTACTACCATTAGAGAAGAGGAAGAAAAAATTAAAAATCTTCTAAAACCAGGCTTTGAAGCTAATTTAGAATATCTGAAAACGCTTATGTCTAATAGAGACTATTCAGCGTTTTTTGCTACTTATGATGAATTGCAGCAAGATGCAGAACAGCATATTCAGCAAAAATTTGGAATGGGGTTGAAAGCATTTTTAGAAAATTATAAAGGTTCTCAGTTCACCGAAGATTTCAGAAATCTAGAACAACAAATTTCAATAGAAAAATACTCGCCTATTCATGACGACTCCCATTTCGAAGAGCTTTACAACTCTATAACTGCGATGTATTCTGAAATTATGGAATAATAAAAGTATTTCATACTTTTGTGAAAATAATAAAAAAATCACACTATGTTAGAATCGTTTTCTTTTAAAGAAACCTTGACTTGTTTTATGGTTTTGTTTGCAGTAATCGATATTTTAGGTTCTGTTCCTATTATTGTTTCTCTTAGAAAGCAATTCGGGCATATTGATGCAGAAAGAGCATCGATTGTTTCAGGCGTTTTGATGATTGTTTTTCTTTTTGTAGGAAAAGAAATGCTGAAATTCATCGGGATAGACGTGAATTCGTTTGCGATTGCAGGTGCTTTGGTTATTTTTATTATTGCTTTGGAAATGATTTTGGGAATAGAAATTCACAAAGTAGAAAATGTGAAGGCAGCTTCTATTGTTCCGATTGCATTTCCTTTAGTAGCAGGAGCTGGAACGTTGACAACTACCTTATCCCTTCGTGCAGAATTTCATGTGGTAAATATTATTTTAGGGATTTTGCTCAATACCATTTTGGTTTACATTGTTCTAAAATCTGCCAATTTCTTAGAAGAAAAAATAGGAGATGCTACGCTGATGATTTTCAAAAAAGTTTTTGGAATTATCCTTTTAGCGATTTCTATTAAATTATTTACTGCTAACTTTGCGCAGTTATTTTCTAGTTACGTACAGTTTTAAAATTATCAATATTAAATCATAAATCTCATACCAATGACAACCTTTTACAAAGTTTTTTTAGTGCTTTTTATTATATTTTTAGGAGTAAATCTTTATGCAATTGACTGGAATTTAGGTTTTATGCATTCAGATAATAATAAATTCTTATTCTCCATAGTCGCATCTATTATAGGAATTTTAGTTACTCTGGTAATGAATACTTGGAAAAAACTTTCACAGAAAAATAGTTAATAAAAATCCGCTTCTAGAAGCGGATTTTTTTATTGTAAATGATGAAGAATAGCTTGAGACTTCAGTTCGGTTTCTCGCCATTCTTTTTCTGGCGAAGAAAGTGCCGTAATTCCGCCTCCGGCAAATGCTATTACTTGATTTCTGTAAACTTTAGCACATCTAAGATTCACAAAGTAATAAATTTCTTCATCGGTTTCTATTTTAATGTAGCCTGCGTAAAATTCTCGGTTATATTGTTCGATTTCTATAATTTTTTCTTTGCAAAAAGACTTCGGAATTCCACAAACTGCAGGAGTAGGATGGAGTTCTTCAATTAATTCTTCAAGTCTATTATCTTCAATTTTAGCAGTGAAATCAGTTCTGAGATGCTTAATGTTCCCCGAAATATGATTATAAGTTTCAGACTCTTCGACTTCGCTCAGAGTGACATATTTTTTTAAAATTTCAGAAATATAATGGGTAACAGGTTTCTGTTCTTCAATTTCTTTTTCGCTCCATTCTTCATCTACGGGAAGGGTTCCGGCTAAACTCATGGTGAAAAACTCATGTGTTTTTTTATTGAATTTTCCCAAAATTTCAGGAGTTGCACCTATCCAAATTTCTTCATCAGTAATGAGCAGATAACAAAGCGTATTGGGATATTTTTTGCAGAGTAATTGGTAAGTTTCTTCTAAATTAATGGAAGAAATTTCTTTAGCAATAGGTCTAGAAATAACCAGTTTTGGCAAATTATTTTGCTTGATGGTTTCTATCGCTTTTTCTAATTTTTGTAGATATTCTTCATGCTGAGGAATATTCATTTCATCATTATTTTCAGGAAAATTTTCTAGTTCAAAAAAAGAAGATTTTACTTCTTCTAAAGTACAAACTTCTAGATTTTTTGCTTTTAAATGAATGGGTTTCCCGTTGGTAAAAGGAAAAAAAGAAGCCACATTTTTTGCAGCTTCATGATGATGTATCAGGATAAATTTTTCGTCAAAAGGTAATCTGAAAATAGCTTTCATTACTTTTCTATTTTTCGGTTAATCACCATATTCGTCATCGTAGAATGACACAGTAAACTTCCGTTTTCGTCTTTTATTTCTATTTCTAAAAAATGGAGTGTTTGTCCTTTTCTAATCATTTTAGCTGTTCCTGTAACTATTCCCTCTGTTTTACTTTTCAGGTGATTAGAATTGATATTAGTTCCTACAGCAGCTTTTCCTTCGTGAGCTACCAAAATATTAGAAAGACATGAGCCTAAACTTTCTGCAAATGCAATGTTAGCACCACCATGCAATAAACCTAATGGCTGATGAACTCTAGAGTTTACAGGCATAGTTCCCACTAAATAATCGTCTCCTAAATCGGTAAAAACGATTTCTAAAGTTTCCATTAAAGTATTTTTATTCCAAAAGTTGAGCTGTGCTAATTTTTCTTCGTTGGTCATCATAAAAATTTGACTTTAGATTAGTAGATTTTTGGATTCCACTTTTCTGGATATTTTGGAGTAATTTTTTTGTAATATTCTTGTAATTCTTCCATGATGCTTTCGTAGCTTCTGGTCTGAATGTCTTCGACAGAGATTTGTTTACCTAAATAAATACTTTTGGTTTTAAAATCTCCAGCAGCAATAACGATAGGAACGTTTGATTCTTTTGCCATATGATAGAATCCTTTTCTCCATTTGTTAACAAGACTTCTTGTTCCTTCTGGTGTAATCACTAAGCTGAAATCATCTTTTGCAAATTCATTTTTCACAAAATTAACCAAGTCATTTCTTTGGCTTCTATCGATTCCAACTCCGCCCAATGCTTTTACGATAAAACCGTACCAAGCCTTTGTGTGAGCATCTTTTATGATAACTTTTAGTTTTTTGTCAAGAACCCAATAAGCTAGATTTCCTAAAATGTATTCATCATTAGCAGTGTGTGGAGCTACAACTAAAACGCAACGATCTAAATTACTTGCGGGACCTTCTAACACAATCTTCCAACCCCAAACCCAAAGAATAAACTTTGCGATAATTTTCTTAATAAATTTCATATATTTCTCTTTAAAAAACAAAACAAGTAACCCTAGCAAAAAGGTTACTTGCAAATATAATTATTTTATAGATTATAATCTTTCTAAAATAGACTGCTGATGAACTCCATTATTTTCATCACGATTTCTAAGACAAATTGTATCATAATTTCTAGTGTTTTTTGTTTGTTTTATGTGAGTTTCATTCACTTAGCGAAGGTATTAATTATTTTTAATTTTAAAATATTTTAAATGTTAAAATTTTATAAAATATTGAAAAATATCTTTCACTTCCGCTACTTAGTTTCTAGTGTAGGGTTGCGGAAGTTTCTGTTGTTATCATCAGCAACCCAACTAAACTAGAACTATTTATTTCTTGGTTTTAATTTCTATCTTAGAATCGCCATCTTTAATTGAAATATTAAGGTCTTTTAAATTTTCTAAATCTTTTAGGCTGTTAATATTTTTGATGTCTTTTTCTAAAATGCTGTCTGCAACTTTTTTAGGATATTTTTTTCCGTTGATAATTACACTGTCAGCATTTTCAGAATCATATTCTATCGTAGTTCCGTTGATGTTTATTTTATTTTTTTCTATGACGATATCTCCATTTTCATTGTTGTTATTTTCATCGTCATCATCTATTCCGTTTGCATTAAGGTCACCGTTTACATTTAGATGTTCGTTTCCTTTTGCAACTTTCATGTCTTTAGGAACCACCAATTCATAATCTACACTGTAATGTCTGAATCTGTATTGGTAAGGATAGCTTACGAAATTTGGTAATAAAATTTTGTTGCCTACCACTTCTACAGGAACATTAAGTTCTAGAGGTTTATTGTAACCTTCCGCATATTTTTTGATGATGAGGTAAGGTTGAGTAATATTAGCATTTCTTACGACTTCTACGTTTGGATAATCTTCTTCGAAAACCATTTTCTTGTCAGAGAAAATATCATCATCATAAGCAGTATAATTCGCTGGGATATTCACTTGTTTTTTGTCAATGATAAGGCTGTCTGTAGGTTGTACATTGATGGAAATATTTTCAGTTTCTTCTTTGTCACCTTTGTAAGACATATCTATTTTTGCCATGTTTACTCCGAAATAAGTTCCCAAAAGAACAATTATTAAGAATAAACCACCTAATACATATCCTAAGTTTCTTAATTTAGTTTTAGGAGATAATAATTTGATGCTGATTAAGCTGAAAAGAACCGCTGGAAATAATGTTCCTAAAACAATCAGAGAAGAAAGGATGTATTTCATTCCGCCATCGTCAAACAAGAAGTTCATTTTGCTTACACCAGGAAAATCAGGATTTCCAAATAAATTGAAAAAGAAGAATAAACCGATGATTGCTCCAAGTGCTAAGAAAGCGAAAATAGCACCAAAAAGAACTCTTAAAACGTTTAGTAATCCGCTACCAGCAGAAGTTACTACAGGTTTAGCTTCATTGTACATTTCACCCACTTTTGCAGTAGATTCATTGGCGAATTTTACGATATTGCTAGATTCTTCTTTTAAGTTGTCAAAGTTCAAGGGTTTACCTTTCATTTTAAGGAAATCTGCTGCAGTTTCTGCTTTTGGAAGGATAATCCAAAATACTAAATATAAGAATACGATGAGGGTAGTAGAGATTCCAGCGGTGAACAATCCTAAAAATGCTACGCCAAACCAGATAACTCTCATCCAAGTTACATCCATCCCGAAATAAGCAGCAAGACCAGAGCAAACACCTGCTAATTTCATGTTTTCAGGATCACGGAACAGTTGTTTTTGCTGTGCCGAAGAAAATGAAGGTCTTGATTTTTTATTGGCAGTTTTATCAGAAAAATAAGCTTCTTCTTGTTCTTCTATTACTTCTGGTTTACCAATTTGGGCAATTACTTTTTCTATATCATCATCATTTACCACTTCTCTTTTTCCCATGTTATCTTTTAGAATTTCTACAATTCTAATTTCGATATCATGCATAATTTCGTCTGCTTCTGATTCCTCTAGAGAACTTCTCAGTGCAGCGAGGTAGTCACTCAGTTTTATGTATGCGTGTTCTTCTATTACGAAAGAAAAACCAGCAAGTCCTATTGATAATGTTTTGTTCATAGTTTAGTTTTTATGATGTTTTGGTGATTTGGTTTACAGATTCTGTTAATTCATTCCAAGTATTTTGTAATTCTGTTAAAAAGGTTTTTCCTTTTTCAGTGATTTGGTAGTATTTTCTTGGCGGTCCACTGGTAGATTCTTCCCATCTGTAAGCAAGAAATTCTCCATTTTTCAATCTTGTAAGTAGCGGATAAAGAGTTCCTTCTACTACATCTAGCTTTCCTTTTTTGAGTTCGTCTATTAAATCAGAAACATACATTTCTTTATTATTGATAAGGCTCAAAATACAGAACTCTAGAATTCCTTTTCGCATTTGCGCTTTGGTATTTTCTGTGTTCATGTTTTTAAGTTATTAGTGGTTTTTATGATTTGTTGTAACATTCATTTTACGAATTTTTTTCTGTTGAACAAAAATAGGTATTTTTTAGTAATATGCAATGCAAAGTAGTAATGCAAAAAAAATATATTACTATTTTCTTTCTTCGAAGTAGTGAATCGTTCTCGTTTTTGGTAATAGTAACCAAAGTAAAAAATAGACGAATACGACCATAAACGTAGAAATTCCCGCCGAAAATATTCCGAAGAAAGCCAGTAAGAACCATGCAACTCTTACTAAAGAGACATCTATCCCGAAATATCTTCCAAGTCCTGAACAAACACCAGCGATTCTTCTATTGTCTCCATCGCGAGTTAGTTTTGCTCTACAACCAGTGTAATATTGGTTTTCGTTTTGTTGATAAGTTTTCATATGCAATTTTTTTAGTGTTTTTATTTTAATGAGTTTCTTATTTTCTTATGCAAAGATATATATAAAATTTAGTATTATGCAATACAAAGTAGTAAATATTTTTGAATTATTTATTTAAGTATTTGATAATCAGTAGTAAAAATTTCAAGTGTAAATTTTAATAATTTTTGTTTTTGACAAAAATCACGTTTTCATTGTAACATCTGTTACCGAAATTGGTAAAAACCAACCGTAATTTTGCAGTATCAATTTTGTTTCACTTTAGAAATGAAGTTTTTTAATCCATTAAAGATTTATAGATGAAAATACTAATAGTAGGAGGAGTTGCAGGAGGCGCAACAGCAGCAACTAGATTGAGAAGACTCTCAGAAGAAAACGAAGTCATAATTTTTGAAAAAGGACAATATGTAAGCTTTGCGAATTGTGGTTTGCCTTATCATATCAGCGGAACGATTGACAAGAGAGACGCTCTTTTATTACAAACACCAGAATCTCTTAAAGAGAGATACAACTTAGATGTTAGAGTTTTCACAGAAGTTTTATCTATTTATACAGACGAGAAAAAAGTCTCTGTCAAAAATTTACAAACTGGCGAAATTTACTTAGAAAACTATGATAAATTATTGCTTTCTCCAGGTGCAGAACCTATAAAACCACCTTTTGAAGGAATTGATTCTGATAAAATTTTTACACTCAGAAATATTCCTGATATGGATAAAATTGTGGCAAAAACCAAAAATGCGCAGAATTTTGTAGTTGTTGGCGGAGGTTTCATTGGCTTAGAAGTTGCCGAAAACTTGATTGAAGCTGGGAAATCTGTGAAATTGGTAGAATTGGGCAATCAAGTAATGGCGCCAGTAGATTTTGATATTGCCAGTTTCGTTCACGAAAAAGCCAAGCAAAAAGGGCTAGAATTGTTGTTAAACGTTGGCGTAGAAAAATTCAATGACAAAGGCGAAACTATAGAAGTGTTCTTAAACAATGGAACTTCTGTAGAAACTGATGCTGTAATTCTCGCAATCGGTGTAAAACCTGAAACCAAATTAGCAGTAGAAGCTGGTTTAGAAATTGGTGAAACTCGTGGAATTTTGGTCAATGAATTTATGCAAACTTCCAATCCAGATATTTATGCAGTAGGAGATGCTATAGAAGTAGCTCATTACATCAATAGTAAAAAAGTGTTGATTCCCTTAGCTTGGCCTGCAAATAGACAAGGAAGAATTGTTGCAGACAACATCGTTTTAGGAAATCAATACAAATATACAGGAAGTTTAGGTTCTTCTATTTTGAAATTTTTTGAACTTTCAGTGGCTTCAACTGGACTTAATGAAAAAACATTAAAACGTTTCGGAATTCCTTATAAAACAGCCATTGTAACACGTGGACATCACGCTGGTTATTATCCTGGAGCAAAAAATATGGTTCTAAAAATTATTTTCGATGAAAATGGTAAAATTTTCGGAGCTCAAGCTGTTGGCGAAGCTGGAGTTGATAAAAGAATTGATGTAATTGCAACGGCTATCAAAGGAAATCTTACGGTTTATGATTTACCAGAAATTGAAATTACTTATGCTCCGCCATTTAACTCGGCTAAAGATCCTGTAAACATTGCTGGTTATGCTGCAGAAAATATTTTGAAAGGAGATTTAGAAATGGTGAATTATGATGAATTTTGGGATTTTGTGAAAGAAAATGATGCGGTAATTTTAGACGTAAGAACTTCTAAAGAATTTTCTGGTGGTGCAATTGAAGGCGCAATTAATATTAACGTAGATGATTTACGAGCAAATCTTGAAAATTTAGACAGAAATAAAGTATATGCTATTTATTGCCAAGTTGGTTTGCGCGGTTATTTAGCCAATAGAATTATGAGAAATAACGGTTTCCGAGCCGTGAACTTAAACGGAGGATACAATCTTTGGTCGAAAGTTCAATCATAGTAATAGTTTTTTGTTAACAAGAAGGCTTCAATTTTTATTGGAGCCTTTTTTATTTCAAGAATTGTTCAATAATAATATGATTTTAATCAGAAATCTCCAAAACATGACAAATGTATGCTTATAAAACTCAAAGTTCTTATGCATTAATTAATAATTTTGTTATTTGAATCTTTGTGACCAATTTTTTCTAGAAGTCACTTTTTATAAATGTAGATAACATCAAATAAACACATAAAATGAGTTTTATTAAAACGGATTTAACCAAACTTGCAAACCTTAATAAAAGCAAGGGAACTGGTTCTATTAGGAAAAGCAAACCAGAATACGTTGATTTTTTTCCACCTTGTAATAATGCTTGTCCAGCTGGCGAAAATATTCAGGCTTGGCTTTCTCTTGCTCAAGAAGGAAAAATAGAAGACGCTTGGAGAAAATTGACCGAGCAAAATCCTATGGCTGCGATTCATGGGAGAGTTTGTTATCATCCTTGCGAAAATTCTTGCAACAGAAAAGATTTAGATTCTTCGGTGAGTATTCACGCTGTAGAAAGATTTTTAGGAGACGAAGCACTTAAAAATAATTGGCAATTTTATCCTCCAAAAACACTTACCGGTAAGAAAATTATGATTGTAGGTGCAGGTCCTTCTGGACTTTCGGCGGCATATCATCTTAGAAAATTAGGTCACGAAGTCACTATTTTCGAAGCAGGGCCTGTTGCTGGTGGAATGATGAATTTTGGAATTCCTGCGTACAGAATGCCAAGAAATATTCTTCAGGCAGAGATTAAAAGAATTGAAAATTTCGGAGTGAAAATTGTTCTGAATTACAAAGTTCAAGATATTCTCAAAGAAAAAGAAAATGGCGGTTTCGATGCTGTTTTTGTAGCTATTGGAGCACATTTAGCCAAAAAAGTAAATATTCCAGCTCAAGAAGCGAGTAAAATTTTAGATGCGGTTTCTTTCTTGAAAGAAGCAGATGAAAATAGTGAGAATAAACCACTTTTAGGAAGAAGAGTTGCCATTTATGGTGGTGGAAATACTGCAATGGATGCAGCGAGAACTGCCAAAAGATTAGGCGCAGATGAAGCGATGATTATTTACAGAAGAGACCGTGAACATATGCCTGCTCACGAATTTGAAGCAGATGAAGCATTAAGCGAAGGTGTAAAAATCCATTGGTTGAGCACCATTAAAAACATGGAAACGTCTTCTATCACTGTTGAAAAAATGCAAGTAATTGATGGAAAAGCCGTCCCAACTGGTGAATACGAAACTCTGGAAGCAGATTCATTAATTCTAGCTCTCGGACAAGAAGCAGATACCGATTTCTTAAAGCATATTGAAGGAATTACCTTCAAAGAAGATGGAACTACCGTTGAGGTAAATCCAGCAATGATGACAGGTTATCCAGGAATTTTTGCAGGTGGTGATATGGTTCCTTCTGAAAGAACTGTAACGATTGCTACGGGTCATGGTAAAAAAGCAGCCAGAAATATTGATGCTTGGTTGAGAAATACCACTTACGAAAAACCATCCAACAATCCTTTAGTTACGATTGAAAAACTACAAATTTGGTTCAAAACAGATGCTGAAAAGAAAGCTCAACAACATTTAGAAATTGAGAAAGCCGTAGAAACTTTTGACGAAATTGTTGCAGGTTATACCACAGAAGAAGCCGTTTATGAAGCACAGCGTTGTCTCTCTTGTGGAAATTGTTTCGAGTGTGATAGTTGTTATGGAGCGTGTCCAGAAGGTGCGATTTCCAAAAACGGAAAAGGAGAAGGTTACACCATCAATTACGATTTGTGTACAGGTTGTGGCGTTTGCGCAGAACAATGTCCTTGTCACGCTTTAGATATGGTTTTAGAACATTAATCAATTGAATACAATGAAAAATCAAAATAAAATAATAGCAACCATCGACGGCAACGAAGCTGCTGCGTATATCGCGTACAGAGTAAACGAAGTTTGTGCCATTTATCCTATTACTCCATCTTCTACTATGGCAGAATTGGCAGACGAATGGGCGTCTAAAGGAATTAAAAATATCTGGGGAAACGTTCCCGAAATTATAGAAATGCAAAGTGAAGGCGGTGCAGCTGGTACAGTTCACGGTTCGCTTCAGGCAGGTGCTTTAACAACAACTTTCACGGCTTCACAAGGTTTAATGTTAATGCTTCCGAATATGTACAAAATTGCAGGGGAGTTAACCAGTGCAGTTTTTCATGTGGCGGCACGTTCTTTGGCAGCACAAGCTTTGTCGATTTTTGGTGACCATCAAGATGTAATGGCAGCCAGAACTACTGGTTTTGCAATGCTTTCTTCTACAAGTGTTCAAGAAGCGCATGACATGGCGCTCATTGCACAAGCTACAACTTTGAGAGCGAGAATTCCGTTTATTCACTTCTTTGACGGTTTCAGAACTTCTCACGAAGTGAACAAGATTAATCTTTTAAATGATGACCAAATCCGTGCAATGATAGATGATGAATTGGTGATTGCACACAGAAATAGAAGTCTAAACCCTGATAAGCCTTTCGTAAGAGGAACTGCTCAGAATCCAGATGTTTATTTCCAAGGAAGAGAAACTTCTAATCCTTTTTATGCTAAAATTCCTACCATTTTAAAGGAAGAAATGAAGAAATTCTCTGAAATTTCGGGTAGAAATTATGCTCCTGTAACCTATTACGGGCATCCAGAAGCAGAAAATGTTATCGTAATTATGGGTTCTGGAGTAGAAACGGTGATTCCGACTTCAGAATTTTTGAATAAAAATGGAGAAAAAACGGGTGTTCTTAAAATTTCTTTGTTTAGACCATTCCCAAATGAAGATTTTATTTCGGTTTTACCAAAATCAGTGAAAAAAATTGCCGTTTTAGATAGAACCAAAGAGCCAGGAAGTAATGGCGAACCGATGTATCAAGATGTTTTGGTTTGTCTTACAGAAGCAATCACCAATGGAACTTTAGAAAAAATGCCAAAAATTATTGGTGGTAGATACGGACTTTCGTCTAAAGAATTTACACCAGCTATGGTAAAAGCGGTTTATGATAATTTAAAAACCGAAAATTCTAAAAACCATTTTACGGTAGGGATTACAGATGATGTAAGTTTTACCAGTATTAATGTAGATTATAGTTTCAAACTAGATGATTCTGGATGGAACCAAGCACTATTTTTCGGTTTGGGAGCAGATGGAACCGTAGGCGCGAATAAAAACTCTATTAAGATTATTGGCGAAAATACAGAACTTTCATCGCAAGGATATTTCGTTTATGACTCTAAAAAATCTGGAGCGAAAACTGTATCTCACCTTCGTTTTGGGCACGAACCCATTGAAGCGCCGTACTTGATTTCAAAAGCAGATTTTATCGCTTGTCATTTCTTCAAATTTTTAGAAAATGAAGATATGCTCAGTTTTGCTAAAAATGGAGCTAAATTTTTATTGAATTCACCTTATTCTAAAGATGAAGTTTGGGATAAATTGCCTTTCCAAGTTCAGCAACAATTGATTGAAAAAAACATTAAATTTTTCGTTATAGATGCCAATGAAGTAGCCGAAAAAACAGGAATGCGAGGCAGAATTAATACCATTATGCAAACGTGTTTCTTTGAGCTTTCGGGAGTATTGCCAGAGGAAGAAGCGATTAAACAAATTAAAAAAGCGATTGAAAAAACGTATATCAAAAAAGGTCAAGCTGTAGTAGACAAAAACTTTGAAGCGGTAGACCAAACTTTGGCGAATTTGTTTGAAGTTAAAATTCCAAATGCAGTAACTGCCGAAAAAGGAGAGGAGCAAACTGTGGATGAAAATGCACCAGATTTTGTGAAAAATATCACTTATAAAATGATGATTGGTAAAGGTGATGATTTACCTGTAAGTGCTATTCCTGCTGATGGAACGTATCCAAACGGAACTACAAAATGGGAAAAACGTAATATTTCTGAAAAAGTAGCCCATTGGAATGCGGATATTTGTATACAATGTGGTAATTGTAGTTTTGTTTGTCCTCATTCTGTAATTCGCTCTAAATTTTATCACAAAGATTTATTGACCGAAGTTCCAGAAGGTTTCCAATCTGCACCAATTAATGCAAGAGGTTTCCCTGAAACCAAGTTCACGCTTCAGGTTTATGAAGAAGATTGTACTGGTTGTAAATTATGCTACGAAGCTTGTCCAGTAATCGACCAAGAAAATGAAGAATTGCGTGCGATTAATATTTTACCAAAAAATCCTGATCTTAAAAAACAGAGAAAAGTGATTTCTTATTTCGAGAAATTGCCAATTCACGATAAAAATATGGTGAATTATTCTACAGTTCACGGTGTACAATTTTTAGAACCGATGTTTGAGTTTTCTGGAGCTTGTGCAGGTTGTGGAGAAACGCCTTACATTAAAGTTCTTACTCAACTTTTCGGTGATAGACTAATGGTTGCCAATGCAACGGGTTGTTCATCTATTTACGGAGGAAATTTACCAACTACACCTTGGAGTTCTAATTCTAAAGGAAAAGGACCAGCTTGGAGCAATTCTCTCTTCGAAGATAATGCCGAATTTGGTCTGGGAATGAGACTTTCTGCGGATAAGCAATTACAAATGGCTCATTATTACGCCGAAAAATTAAAACCAGAGTTGGGCGAAGATTTCATCAATGAAATTATCCATGCTCCTCAAAAATTAGAAAGTCAAATCATCAAACAAAGAGAAAGAGTAGAAATTTTAAAAAATAGATTACAATTTTCTGAAAATCCAGATGCGAAACATCTTTATTCTTTAGCAGATCATTTGGTTCACCGTGCTGTTTGGCTCATTGGTGGTGATGGTTGGGCTTATGATATCGGAAGTGGAGGTTTAGACCACGCACTTTCTACAGGCAGAAATATTAATGTTTTGGTGTTAGATACTGAGGTTTATAGTAATACAGGTGGACAAAGTTCTAAAGCTACACCAACTGCTGCTTCTGCAAAATTTGCAACTGCAGGAAAACGTGTTGGCAAAAAAGATTTGGCAATGCAAGCCATTTCTTACGGAAATGTTTACGTAGCAACGGTTGCGATGGGAGCAAATCCTCAACAAACATTATTGGCAATGCGTGAAGCAGAAGCTTATGACGGGCCTTCATTAATTCTAGCGTACAGTCATTGTATCGCACACGGAATTGATATGGAAAAAGGTTTGAACCAACAAAAAATGGCTGTAGCAAGTGGTTATTGGCCATTGATTAGATTCAATCCTGTGTTGAGAAAAAATAATAAAAATCCGTTTATCTTAGATTCTATTCGTCCTACAATTCCGTTTGAAGAATATGCGTACAACGAATTGCGTTACCGAGTTCTAAAACAAACACAACCGCAAGACGCAGAACATTTAATGCAATTAGCACAAGAAATAGTTGACCTAAGATGGAAAACGTATGAAGATATGGCTTCACTTGGAGCTGAAAACTTCCAACCGACTTTTTAATCGAGAATTGAAAGTTGAAAATTGAAAATGAAAACCTTACTGAATTTCAAAATCAGTAAGGTTTTTTTTAATAAATTTGATATAAATAAATTTAAATGAAAAATCTAATAACCACATTTTTTCTTTTTCTTGGAATCGTTGCTTTTTCACAGGAAAAAACCTTTGATACTGTTTCTCAGCAATTAAAAAGTGCATCTAAAATTGATAAAAGCGATAAAGAAGTTGCTAATCTTTTGCAAAGATTTTATACCGAAGCATTACAGTCTGACAAAGGCGAGTTAAGTAATGATACTCCTGAAATAATTAATAAAACTTTTGAGGATAATAACTTAAAAAATGGACATATACTTTTTGTGTTTTTCATGTACCAAGATTATATTTCTAAAACAGCAGCGATAGGTAAACCTACAAACTCAAAATATCAGGTTCAAGTGATGGATTTTTTATACAAAGAAAGTAAGGAGATTTGGGATAAAATTCCTGCAATTATTTATATTTATAGATATGAAGCTCTTGAAAATGACAATAAAATAGAAGAATCTACAAAAATGATTTCTGAAGGATTAAAAGAGTATTCTGATTCTGTTCCTTTAAAGGTTTATCAGTACCTTAAAACAAAAGATCAACTTTTGAAAGAGGATTTAATTAAAAATCATGCTAACCATTGGATGGTTTTGCAATATAAAATTTAATGCAAAGAAAAATCCCCACCAGAAAAGGTGGGGATTTTTTCAACACAAAAGTTATTATTTAGATAAAAATAATTTGAGTGCCTTCTCCAGCTGCTCTTGCGTAGAAATCTCCTACGGTTAAGATGCCTTCCACTTCTGGAGTTAAGTCTTCTTCTTTTAAATCAAACATTTCAAAAGCCAGTTTACAAACCCAAAGTCTGCAACCAGAGGCTGATAAAATTTCTATAAATTCATCAATTGGCGGAATGTCTAATTTTTCCATTTTAGATTTCATCATTTTGGTAGCGAGAGCTTCCATTCCTGGTAAACCTCCTAACATGGTAGGCATGTGCATTGCAGGATTTCCTACAGTAGCCACGTGAATGTCTTTTAGTCTGTCTTTAATTACAGCATCTAGTCCGAAGAAAGTAAAGAAAATTTCTGCTTCCATACCTTCCATTCTCGCTCCGTTTGCCAAAATAAAACCTGCGTAAACACTTTCTAAAGTTCCTTTAGAAATGATTACCATTACTTTTTCTATAGGTTTTAGAGATTTATCTAAATCTGCTAATGGATTTTTTAATAATGTAGTTTCCATATTTTTTGTTTTAAATATTTGATTTGAGATATTAGAAATCAGATATGAGATGAAAGAAATTTTGGTTTAAAAAATTTAAAAATTAAAGTGTTTTTTAATCTTAAATCTTAAATCTCACATCTTAAATCTTATAATCTATTTAAATACAAGATTTTGGTTTAGGAATTCCTGCCAATCTACTAGAGATTTTGAGTGGTCCTTTTGGGAACAATTCATAGAATTCTTTAATATCTACTACTCCAGATTTTCCCACGCCTCTTATGGTTAATGCTACATCTTTTTTCTGTTGGTCTCTTAAATATTCTAACACGTCGAAATGTCTGTTTCCTAATTCTAAACCGTCTTCTTTAGCCATTTCTTTAGCTACTTCGTGATTCCATTGGTTCATGTCTGTAAGGTATCCCTCGTCGTTTACATTGATTGTAAAACCTGCATAAGTTTTTTCCATTTTGATAATATTTTTTTGTTAATTTTTATAAATATTTGTTGGGTGTAAGATGTTGGGTGATGGATGATTTCAAAAACATCTAGCATCAAGCTTCCATCATCCCTCGACTTTGTCAAATTTCTTTCCTGCTCTGCTCATAGTAGGCGTTACGAAAGGTATTTTTCTGGCAGGAAGTAGCATATTCCAATACACCCATTTGAAAGCCATTTTTCCGAAGTGGTTAAAAGCACTTTCTTCTAATAAATTAAGTGGACCGATTCCAGCAAATGGGAATTTTCCTTTTAACGGTTCTACATCATAATTGAAATCTATGAGTAATGCTTTTCCTTTTCCTGTTTCTATGAAACAATTGGCATGACCGTCAAATTCGGGATTAAGCGGTTTTCCTTCTATATATTTTAAAATATTTTCAGTAAGAATTTCAGCTTCGAAATGTGCTACAGAACCAGCTTTAGAAGCAGGAACATTCGTAGCATCACCGATTACGAAGATATTTTCTTTTACTTTACTTTGTAAGGTGTTTTTGTCCGTAGGAACGTAGTTTAGATCATCTCCAAAACCTGAACGAAGAATACACTCGTCTCCCATATTGGTAGGTATGGTTACTAATAAGTCAAAATCTACCACTTCGCCACCGTAATCGAACATTTTTCCGTTTTCTCCTTCTATATGTTCTACTGCGAAATCTGGAACAATTTTTATATTTTTTTCCTCTAATAAATAATTGAGCGTTTCAGTAGTTTTAGGCTTTGTAAATGCACCAGAAAGTGGAGTAACGTAAGAAATTTCTACTTTGTCTCTCATTCCTTTTTTAGTGAAGTAATCATCTGCTAAAAAAGCAAATTCTAGCGGAGCAACTGGACATTTTATTGGCATTTCGGTGATGTGAACTACTAATTTTCCTCCTGGCCAAGTTTCTAATTTTTTAGCCAATGCACAACTTCCCTCGAAAGTATAGAAATCGAAAATATTTTTTTGCCAAGTGTCTCCTTTCATTCCTGGAACTTCTTCTGGAGCGATTTTACAACCTGTAGCAATGATGAGAATATCATATTTTACATTTCTTCCGTTTTCTAAAATAACGGTATCAGTATCTTTATCTATTCTGTCTATTTTTTCACGAATAAGTTGAATTCCTTTTGGTAAAAATTCATCGATCGTTCTTTTTACATCTTCTGGTTGATAGGTTCCAAAAGGAATAAATAAAAATCCTGGCTGGTAGTAGTGAGACTTAAATTGGTCTACCAAAGTAATTTGCCAATCTTTTTTATTCAGTTTTTTTACTAGGTGATTCGCCATCATAGTTCCGGCGGTTCCTGCTCCTAAGATTACTAAGTTTTTCATATTTTCTAACTTTATAAGAATAAGTAATTCTTAATTTTCTTGTACAAAGTTACATCAGCGCAAAATGGACTTGTGTAACTTATATTACACAACCTCAATGACTTTTGTCATTAAAATCGAAATAAAATCCGTTATTTTTATTTGACTTAAATTTGTAAAAAATTAGAAAATGTACTTAGAAAAAGAGATAGAGTTCATCCTTACTTTAGACCAACTCAAAAATGTAATCCGTAGAAATTTTAATCATGACAATTCCAGAAGAGAAAATACAGCAGAACATTCATGGCAAGTGATTGTTTTTGCACAGATTCTCTTTCCTTATGCTCGAAACAAAGAAAAAATAGATTTAGGAAGAGTGATTAAAATGCTTTCTATACATGATGTGGTAGAAATAGATGCAGGAGATACTTTTTTCTATGATGAAAAAGCAAATGAAGGTAAATTCGAGCGTGAACTGGCATCTGCTGAAAGAATTTTCGGGATTTTAGCAGAACCTATGAAATCAGAATTTATGAACCTTTGGTTAGAATTCGAAGCAGGGGAAACAGAAACCGCCATTTTTGCAAGTGCTGTAGACAGAATGATTCCTTTTGTGATGAATTGTTTTAACAATGGTTTGAGTTGGATAGAAGCTGGAGTAGAGTTCGAGAAGGTGCAAAAAATGCTTCGTCCGAGAATAGAATTGGCTTCAGAAGATATGCTGGATACCTTTGATGTGTTGATTAGAAAGGCTTTTGACGAAGGGAAACTTTTATAGCAGTTATTCAATAAATTTCTTTATTTTCGCATCCCGGAGATTAACGATTAATTATTTAAAAATGAATAAAATTCCTAGCGTAGATTTACGCGATTTTCTTTCGGGAGACGAAACAAGAAAACAAAAATTTGTAAACGAAATTGGTAAAGCATACGAAGAAATAGGTTTCGTAGCGCTTAAAGGTCATTTCTTAGACCAAAATTTAGTAGACCAATTGTACGCCGAAATCAAAAACTTCTTTAGCCTTCCTGTAGAAGTAAAATCAAAATACGAAATTCCTGGAATTGGCGGTCAAAGAGGTTATGTAGGTTTCGGAAAAGAAACTGCAAAAGGCTTCAAAGCAGCAGATTTAAAAGAGTTTTGGCATTTCGGACAGTATTTACCAGAAGGTTCTAAATATTTAGCAGAATATCCAGAAAATGTAGAAGTAGCAGAAGCACCAGAATTTAACAAAGTAGGAAAAGAAGCCTATAAAATGTTAGAAAAAACTGGAATTTATGTATTGAGAGCTTTAGCATTATATGTAGGTTTAGATGAATTTTATTTCGATAAATTCGTAGCAGAAGGAAACAGCATTCTTAGACCAATTCATTATCCACCAATTACGGAAGAGCCAAAAGATGCAGTAAGAGCAGCAGCTCATGGTGATATTAATTTAATCACTCTTTTAATGGGAGCTCACGGAAAAGGATTGCAAGTAAGAGACCACGAAGGAAATTGGGTAGATGCGATTGCTCAACCAGATGAATTGATGATTAATGTGGGTGATATGCTTTCTAGACACACCAATAATAAACTTAAATCTACGATTCACCAAGTGGTAAATCCAGAGAGAGAATTATGGGGAACTTCTAGATATTCTATTCCGTTTTTCATGCATCCAGTAAGCGAAATGCCGCTAAACTGTTTAGAAAACTGTATTGACGAAGACCATCCTAAATTATACGAAGACACCACTGCTGGAGAATTCTTACACGAAAGATTAGTAGAATTAGGATTGATTAAATAATCAGAAAAAATTAATAAATTTTAGAAATCGAATCTTTTTTAAGGTTCGATTTTTTCTTTTTTTAAGGCAAAAATCAAATAAATAATTCCGAAGATAAAGGTGAGAGAAACCAAGAAAATTCGCCAATCTAATTTCTGTAAAATCACACCGCTGAAACTTCCTAAAGTACTTGCACCAATGTAATAAAGCAGCAAATAAAACGCTATCGTTACCGTTCTTTTTTCTTTTGAAAAATTCCCCACTGATTTACTGCAAACCGTATGTGCTACAAAAAAGCTGTACGTGAAAACGGCCAATCCTACAATCACAGCTATCGTATTTTGAAGGAAAAAGAGGAGAATTCCTAGAATTCCTACTAAACTCATAGTTTTCAAAACATTTTCAGAATTTTTGAGTTTCCTTTCCCAAAAACTGACATTCATAGAACCAAAAACTCCTGAAATATAAAGCACGTACACATAAGAAATCCAACTTCTGGAAATATTAAATGGCGCTTTGACCAAGAAAAAAGCCATGTAATTGTACAAGCTGACAAACGTTCCCAGCAAAAGAAAGCCTGTAATATAATAAGGCAATAATTTTGGGTGCGTGATGAGTTTGAAATTCGGTTCTATTAAAGTTTTAAACGATTCTTTTTTCGGTTTGAAGTTTTGTGATTTTGGAGCGAGTATAAAAAATAAAATCGCAAAAATAAGACACCAAATTCCAATGAATTCTGAAGCAAATTGCCAAGATTTATAATGTGAGACTTGAGAAGAAATCACTCTTCCCACCATTCCGCCAACTGCATTTCCTGCAATGTAAAACCCTGTAATTCTCAATTTTCTGTTTTCTGAAACTTCTTCTGCGATGTAAGCCAAACAAACCGAAGTAGCACCCGAAAGCAAAAAGCCTTTCAAGAAATTGAGTGCAATCAATACGTTGAAATTTTCAGAAAATGAAGAAGTAAAAGCTAAAACTGCCGATGCAAATAAACAATATCCGATGACTTTTTTTCGGCTGTATCGGTCTGCTACGAAAGTGGAAGTGATTAAACCAAGAGCCATTCCCAAAGTCGCCGAAGAAACTGCAAAACTGCTTTTGGCTTTATTGATTTTAAAATATTCTGCCAAATCAGGAAGCAATGCCTGATAATAATACAACAACCCAAAACATGATAACCCTGCCAAAAAAACAGCAATGGCAATTTGTAAATCGCGATTTTTGATGGTGTTTGATTTCATATTAATCTTCTCGAAGAAGCTGATTTTTTGAAATTTAATCAGCTCATTCTGAAAAATCATCGAGAATTGATATTTTCAATTATCAACTTTCAATTTTCCTTTTTTTAAATTCTCTCCAATTCGTCTTGAGAAATTTGCGTCTTAAAAAGACCGTAATTCACGGTAACTTTTCCGTTTTTGTGAATGGTTTCTATGGTTCCCACAGATGTAGAACCTGCAATTCTTACACGTTGACCAACTTTCATCCAAACTGCGCGTTCTTTCTTGGTTTTTTCTTCCAATTTTTGGTTGGTTTCCGCAATTTGAACTTGTATGTTTTCTTTTTTCAGTTGTTGTTCTACTTTACGTTTGGTAACTTTCAGTTTTTCAGATTCGGCTTTGTCTGAACCGAGTTTTCGGAATTTTTCCTGTTCCAGAATTTTCACAAAATCTTTCACGATATCTTTTCTTGATTTTCCTTTCAGATAACCATCAATAAAAGCTTCTATCTTATTTCCGAACTGTAATTTTCGGTGTTCTTCCTCATATAATCTTTGAAAATTATAGAGTTTTTGTTGAAGCTGTTCGTTCAGTTTTTGCAGATTTTCACGCTTATCTTCTACCGATTCTTTTTGCTCTACAAGGTTAGATTTCAGTTTTTCAACCTCAAATTTTTCTTGCTGAAGTTTAACGATGGTTTTATCTAAGTTTACCACATCTTTTTCTACTTTCGAACGTGCATTTTTAATGATAAATCTTGGAATTCTATTTTTTTCTGCCACTTCAAAAGTGAAAGAACTTCCAGCCTGTCCCACTTCTAATTTATACAAAGGTTCCAATGAATATTCATCGAAAAGCATAGCCGCATTGGTGGCATTTGGCAATTGTTCTACTACGAGTTTTATGTTAGTATAATGCGTGGTAATAATGGCAAAAGATTTTTTTTCGTAGAAAAATTCCAAGAAACTCTCTGCTAAAGCGCCACCCAATTCTGGATCAGAACCCGTCCCGAACTCATCAATCAAAAGCAAAGTATTATCATCTGCTTCGCGAATAATTCCTGACATTTTTTTAAGGCGAGAACTATAAGTAGAAAGATGATTTTCAATGGATTGATTGTCACCAATATCCGTTCTGATTTTTTCAAAAAAGAACATTTCAGATTTCGGATGAACAGGTACCAAAATTCCGCTCTGAATCATCAGTTGAAGTAACCCAACGGTTTTCAAGGTGATAGATTTTCCACCAGCATTTGGTCCAGAAATACAGAGAATTCGGTTGTGTTCCGTTAATGTCAAAGTTTGAGGATAGATTTCCTTTTTTTCTTCTTTGTTTCTCAATAAAAGCAATGGATGAAATGCGTTGACCAATCTCATGGTTTTATGACGATTGATTTTGGGCAAAACACCGCCAATTTTTTCAGCAAATTTGGCTTTTGCTCTGGTGATGTCTAAATCGAATATATATTTTTGATATTCTTCTAATTCTGGCGCGAAAATGGCAATTTCTGCCGTTAGTTTTCGCAGAATTTTATCCACTTCTTTCTTTTCTTCTTCTTCCGCTTCACGAAGTTTAAAGTAATGTCTAGAAACACTTTCTGGCTGAATGTAGGTGATAGAACCTGTCTTAGAAACCCCTAAAACTCTGCCAGGAACTCGTTTTTTGAAACCAGATTTTACTGCCAAAACTCTTTGGTCATCAATCACGGTTTCTTTAATTTCATCTAAAAAATCGGTGGAAGAAAGATGAGAAAGCGTTTTACTAAAATTCTCTTGAATATGTTTTTTGGCGTGCTGAATTTCGGTTCTCAAAGATTTTAAAATGGGTGAAGCTTCAGATTTTACTTCGCCAAAACGATTAAAAACTTTGTCTATTTTATCTACAATTTCCTTCTTGAAATCCAATTGCATCACTTCTTCTAGCAAAATAGGGAAGGTTTCGGCAAGCACGGGAAAGAATTTTTGCAATTTCCCGATTTGTTCGGTCAGGTTTTTAATTTTGATAAAAGCAGCGTTTTCTAACCTGAAATTTTCGATATGCATCACCTTCAGTTCTGCTTCTATATCTTCATATTCACTGAACGGAATTGCATTTGAACTCTCATAACTCGTGAGATATTCGGCAGTTTTTTTCAAAGTAATTTCGGCTTCATCTATTTTTAATAATTTAAGATGAAGAATTTTTTCTGCCACTTTCGGCGAATACGCATAAGGAGAAATTTCCGCGAGCAATTTCGGGAATTCTAATTCTTGTAAATTTTCTTTGGTTACTTGCACAATGCAAAGATAATGTAAAGTCGTTGAATTGTAAAGATGATGAGTCGTGAAGTCGTAAAATTGTGAAGTATAATTCGATAATTCATTTTTGCGAGGAAGAGGAACGTATGAAGAAGCCGTTTATTGAAAAAAACGCCTATATTTTTGTAAATTTGAGGAAATGAATTTCATGAAAAAACTAATAGCAATTTTAACCTTTTTGAGTTTGATTTCTTGTAAAAAGGAATCTCAAACATTTTCCAAAAACATAACAATAATTCAAGATACTGTTCAAAATTTAAAAATAAAAAATATAAAAGAAAAGGATTATGCAACATCTAATATCATGTATATTGGAAAAATAAAAGATAGTGTAGAATTGTTAGATAATCTTTTTTTACCACCTCCTCCTGAACCTTTGGTAAGTTCTAATGAAGATAAGAAGTGGAAAAAATATAGATTGAAAAAAGAAATGATTTGGGAAGATTTGATGAAATATTTAAAAGATTTTCACAAGTATCAATTGATTAAAAAAGGAAATATTACTCTTGAATTCAATGAAAAAGATACAATTATTAGTTTTGATGATATTAATCTAGACTATTATAAAAGTTTTCCCATATTTATAAAAAATGTTTCAAAAGATACCTTGAGTTTAGGAACAGAAGGTTATTTCCCGCTAATATTAGAAGCGAAGAATAAAAAAGGAAAATGGATTGAAGTAAATAAGTTTCCATATAATTGTGGCTCTTTTTTTTAAATTAGTTTGTTTACCTCCAAACGAAATTATTATTACTTCAATGTTTCACTACCAAGGAAATTATAAAACAAAATTAAGATTTAAAATTTTAGATTTTGTTTCAAGAGAATATGATGGAAGTATAAATGAAGAACAATTC
>CAZHCK010000031.1:0-28795 GCA_964530915.1 uncultured Cloacibacterium sp.
CTTGCATTTTGGTTTTCAAAACATCTAATCTTTCCTCTCTTTGTGAACCACCAATGATTTCTCCAATTCCTGGGAAAAGTACGTCCATTGCAGCTACGGTTTTTCCATCTTCGTTTAATCTCATGTAGAATGCTTTGATTTCTTTAGGATAATCAAATAAAACTACTGGAGACTCAAAGTGTTTTTCTACCAAGTAACGCTCGTGTTCTGATTGTAAATCTGCCCCCCATTCTTCGATTGGGAACTGGAATTTTCCTTTTTTATTTTCTTTAGAATTCAATAGAATTTCGATGGCTTCAGAATAAGAAACTCTCATGAAACGCTTTTTAATTACGTTTTCTAGCTTTTCTATCAAACCTTCTTTTGCTCTATCTTTTTCTGGTTTTTGTTTTTGTTCTTCAGCGAATCTTTGATCTAAAAACTTCAAATCATCTTTGCAATTTTCTAGAACATAACCAATAACATATTTCAAGAAATTTTCAGCCAAATCTATATTGTCTTCCAAGTTATTGAAAGCCACTTCTGGTTCTACCATCCAGAATTCTGCCAAGTGTCTTGTGGTATTAGAATTCTCAGCACGGAAAGTTGGTCCAAAAGTATACACTCTTCCCAATCCCATTGCAGCAGTTTCAGCTTCTAACTGACCTGAAACCGTCAAATTGGTTTTCTTCCCGAAGAAATCTTGTGCAAAATCGATATCGCCGTTTTCATCTCTCGGAATTTGATTCAAATCAAAATTAGTTACACCAAACATTTCACCAGCACCTTCTGCATCGGCACCAGTAATAATGGGCGTGTTCATATAAAAGAAATGATTTTGGTTAAAGAATTGGTGAATCGCAAAACTCACCGCACTTCTCACTCTGAAAACCGCCCCAAAAAGATTGGTTCTAAATCTAAGATGCGCCTGATCACGAAGCACTTCTAATGAATGTTTCTTCGGTTGAAGAACTGTTTTTTCCATTTCTTCAGAGAAATTATCTCCAAGAATTTGAATTTTTTTAGCAATAATTTCAATATCTTGACCTTTTCCTTCACTTTCTATTACTTCACCAGTAATTTTAAGTGAAGAAGCAGTTTTGATGTTTTTGATGATCTCTTCGTCGAAATTTTCGAAATCTACTACAATCTGTATGTTGTTAATTGTAGAACCGTCATTCAACGCGATGAAACGGTTAGAACGGAATGCTCTTACCCAACCTTGAATGGTAATATCGTGATGTAAAAGTTTTTTATAATCTCCTAAAATTTCTTTAATGGTCTTCTTACTCATGACTTCATAATTATTCAGCAAAAATAAGAAATTTTGGCGTAATTTTTGATGTAACGCGGAGATTTTTACGGTTTTAAAAATTAGTTTTCGAAAAGAATAATTTTATTGCTCGTCATTCTTGGCTGGCGTTAAGAAAACATCCATCAAACCTTCTGGCAATTGCATTTTGATGAATTTTTCTTCACGATTCACTTCTAAAATCCAATCTTTGATGATGGGGATTACTACTTCTTTGTCCGCCAATTTTAAGATAAAATAATGTTGCGCAGTTTGATCGTTCACTTCTACGATATTTCCGCAAGATTTGCCATCTTCTTCTCTTATTTCAAAACCGATAACTTCGTGGTAATAAAACTGTTTCCCAGAAAGTTTTGGCAAAGTAGAAAGCGGTAAAAAAACATTTTTGCCAATAGATTGTTCTACCAATTGTTCGGAAGAATTTTTGAAGGTAATGATTTTAGAATTGTCATTTCCCCATTGTTGTTTTTCAATAAAAAAAGGCACCAGAAGTCCGTTAACTTCCACGAAAATCCCTTCCAGTTTATTGTATAATTCTGGTTGATCTGTATCTAGCTTTATAATTACATTTCCCTTTAAACCGTGTTTTCTGGTAATTTTTCCTAAAAAATAGCAATCTTTTTTATTCATGGTATAGGTTTTAAAATGAGAGAGACGCGATAAATCGCGCCTCTACAAATTTAGTTATTTTTTAAACTGATTAAGCTTCTGTTTCAGTTCCTTCAGCTTCAGCAGCTGGAGTTTCTTCAGCAGTTTCAGCTACTACTTCTTCTACAGGAGCGTTTGCAGCTTCTTCAGCAGCTTTAGCATCTGCTTCAGCTTGTGCAGCAGCAGCTAATCTAGCTTCGTTTACTTTAGCTTCAGCTTCTAGAGCAGCTTTTTTAGCAGCTTCTTTAGATTGTGCTAATCCGTCTTTTTTAGAATTTACAGCAGCTTCTTTGCTTTCTACCCAAGCGTTGAATCTTTTTTCAGCTTCAGCTTCATCGAAAGCACCTTTAGCAACACCACCTTGTAAGTGTTTTTTAAGTAAAGCACCTTTGTAAGAAAGGATAGCTCTTGCAGTATCAGTTGGTTGAGCACCGTTATTTAACCATTTTACAGCAGCATCTACATCTAGTTCGATGGTTGCTGGGTTTGTAATTGGGTTATAAACGCCTAATTTTTCGATGAATCTACCATCTCTTCTAGCTCTAGCGTCTGCTACTACGATGTGGAAAAAAGGTTTTCCTTTTTTACCGTGTCTTTGTAATCTAATTTTTACTGACATATTGTTGTGAATTTATGGGAACTCGTCCCGATTAATATTTAAGTCTGCAAAAGTACAAAATTTATTTGAAATACAAAATATTTTATTGGCTTTATACTTACTTATCGCCTTTAAGTTTTTACATTTTTCCCTAAATAGAAAAGCCCAATACAGCGCTGATTTTCTTCTAAATTTAGAAAATCCCCAAGATGATTAATGATGTTGTGAGAACTCCAATAACATCCAATTTCGTTTGCTGTAGAAGTAAGATACATATTCTGTACTGCCATCGCTGTTGCCGCTATTTCTTCCCATTCTGGAACGAGACCGCTGAAATTCACAGAAATCGTAATAATGGTATTAGATTTAGAAATTTTATCTTCAAAATCCAAATATTTTTTCTCCAAAAACAAATGTTCTGGTGTTGTCTCTTTATAAATTCTCTGAATTTCTTTAGCCAAATTCTGCTTTTCTTCATTTTTGAAAACTTGAAATCTCCACGGTTTTGTTCTTTTATGATTAGGCGCATATTGTGCCGAGTTCAATATTTCATCTAAAATTTCTTGCGGAATTTCTTCGCCAGTATAATCTTTGGGATAGGTACTTTTTCTACTTTCTATGATTTTTTTTAAAATTTCTGGATTGTTCATGTATTTTTTAAATAATTTTTTCAATTTTTTGGTGAATTTTATTGAGGACAAATTCTTCGCCTTCGGTTTTGCCCAACATGATTTTAGCCATCGGACTTTCTTCTGAAATTGCATAAAACCGATCGCCTTCATAAAAAAACTCACCAAGAGAAACCGAAAGATAAAACCTGGCTTTATTGGTAATGACCAGCGAACCGAGTTTTACTCTATCCGAAGAATGATGAAGCACCTGATTCATTTTCTTTTGCATGGTTTTAAGCGCAAACATTTGTTTATCTAAGTGATAAATTTCTTCTTGCATTTCTTCCCTTATCGAATCATACTTAGATGTTTTTTTGACTTCTCTCGTTGCTTCCAAAGTAAAATTAAGATAAAACTCCAGCGTTTTTATCTTCCCAGAAATCGTGTCTTTCACAAAATTCCTCAGTGCAGTTTTATCATAATCTTTGACCAACATCTTCATTAAAATATTCAGCGAAGATAAAATTCTCTTTTGAAATACCGAAAAATAAAAAAACGGGAAATTTCCCGTTTTTAATATTTCTAAAATTTTAAATTAAGGTTTTTCTGAAAGTTTTTTCAAATTTCGGAGCCCTTCTTCATACGATTTACCCATCCAATAATCCATCAATGGTTTCATGAGATTAGACGGATATTCCATTTCTGCATCTAACGTCCAAACAACTTTTGTAGCATTTCCTTCTTGAGTTAATACAATATCAGAAGTGGCTTCACCTTGACCTTCAAAAGCCATTTTAGTGCTTTGTTTCTGATTCGGAACGAGTGCTGTGATTTCTTGACAGCCATTTCCTACATCTTTTTTATCACTTTTCCAGCAATGCTTATCACCTACTTGTCCAGAAACTCCAGAATAAGTAGATTGCAACTGCGGGTCTAATTTCATCCAAGGATTCCATTCATTAAATGCTTTCATAGAATTAAGATGTGAATACACTTTTTCTGCAGGAGCATTAATGACAATCGATTTTTCATAGTGGTATTTTTCACCAATGACAAACATGGCAATCACCAAAACGGCTAGAATCGCCAAAAGGATTTTTAAAAACTTTTTCATAGTGTTATAATGTATATTTTGTGATTCCTTAAAGATAAATATTTTTAATTTAACTAAATTTACAGTCCAAAATTTTAACAAACGATGACAAACCCACTTTTACAATCCTTCAATACAAAATATCAATCAGCTCCTTTTGCAGAAATAAAAGAAGAACATTATTTACCTACATTCAAAGAACTGATAGACAAATCTTTGCAAGAAATACAAGAAATCACTCAGAATCCCGAAACGCCTACTTTCGAAAACACCATCGAAGCTTTGGCTTATTCTGGCGAACAATTAGATGTGGTTTCTAACATTTTCTTTAACCTTAATTCTGCCGAAACCAATGACGAAATTCAACAAATCGCTCAAGAAGTTTCGCCTTTATTGACTGAATTTACTTCGAAAATTTCGCAAAACGAACAACTTTTTTCAAGAATTAAAAAAGTTTACGACGAAAAAGACCATTATTCACTCAACGAAGAGCAAAAAATGCTTCTAGAAGAAACCTACAAAGGTTTTGTAAGAAACGGTGCATTGCTGAATGACGAGAAAAAAGAACAACTCAAAAATATTAATATAGAGCTTTCTAAAAAATCTTTACAATTCGGACAAAACGTTTTGGCAGCGACCAATCAATATTATAAACACTTGACCAACAAAGAAGATTTAGCAGGAATTCCAGAGGCTATTCTTGCACAATATGAAGAAGAAGCAAAAGAAAGAAATCTAGAAGGTTATGTGATTACGCTTCAGTTTCCGAGTTTATTACCCGTTCTTACTTATGCGGAAAATCGTGAGTTAAGAAAAGAATTGGCAATTGCAAACGGAAAAAAATCTTTTGATGGTGGTGAATTTGACAACCAAAATCTCATCAAAGAATTGGTAAAACTTCGTCAAGAAAAAGCGCAATTGTTAGGCTACAAATCGTTTGCAGATTATGTTTTAGAAGAAAGGATGGCAAAATCTCCACAGAAAGTGTTAGAATTTTTGAATGAATTATTGACTAAAGCAAAACCTTTTGCCGAAAAAGATGTGGAAGAACTTTCAGCTTTAGCAAAAGCTGATGGAATTACAGAAATGCAAAGTTATGACCACGCTTATTATGCAGAAAAACTCAGAAAACAAAAATTTGATTTCAATGATGAAGAATTGAAACCTTATTTCCAGTTAGACAAAGTACAAGAAGCGGTTTTCGGTTTAGCTGGAAAACTTTTCGGGTTAGAATTTGTAGAAACTACCGACATTCAGAAATATCACGCTGATGTGAAAACGTACGAAATCTACGAAGGTGAAAATTTTAAAGCATTGCTATACGCCGATTATCATCCAAGAAAAGGAAAAAGAGCAGGAGCATGGATGACGAGTTTTAAAAATCAATACATCAAAAATGGTGAAAACCATAGACCACATATTTCTGTAGTTTGCAATTTCACGAAACCTACCTCAGAAACACCAAGTTTATTGACCTTCAATGAAGTCACCACGCTTTTCCATGAATTTGGGCATGCTTTACATGGTGTTTTGGCAAACACTCAATATCCTAATCTTTCTGGAACTTCTGTGAAATGGGACTTCGTAGAATTGCCTTCTCAATTTTTAGAAAATTACTGTTACGAACCAGAATTCTTAAAAACATTTGCAAAACATTATCAAACGGGTGAAGTTTTACCAGATGAAAAAATTCAGAAAATAGAAGATTCTAAAAACTTCATGGAAGGTTATCAAACCTTGAGACAACTCAGCTTCGGAATTTTAGACATGTCTTATCACGCCGAAAACGTAAAAGTAGAAGATGTGAAAACCTTTGAAACCGAAACCATCAAAGCGACTCAGATTTACCCTACTCTAGCAGAAACAGCGATTAGCACCAGTTTTTCACATATTTTCCAAGGAGGATATTCGGCTGGATATTATTCTTACAAGTGGGCAGAAGTTTTAGATGCAGACGCGTTTCAATATTTCAAAGAAAATGGAATTTTCAATCCAGAAATTGCAGAAAAATACAAGATTTTACTTTCTAGCGGCGGAACAAAAGACCCAATGGAATTGTATAAAAATTTCAGAGGAAGCGAACCAAAAGTAGAAAGTTTGTTAAAAAGAGCTTTTGGTTAATTGAAAATGGAAAGTTGAAAATTGAAAATGACAACCAATCTAAAATCTAAAATTTAAAATTTAAAATTTGAATAATATTTGTCCTTGTTGTTCAGGAAAATTATACCAAGAATGCTGCGAACTATTTCATTTTAAAAAAGATTTTCCCAAAACTGCGGAAGAACTGATGCGTTCTCGTTATGCTGCATTTGCCATTCCGAATGGAGAATATTTATGGCAAACCACATTGCCCAGCAAAAGAAAATTCCATGACAAAAGTGAATTGGAAGCTTGGGGAAAAGAAAACACTTGGACAAAACTTGAAATCATGAATTCTAGTGAAAAAGAAGTAGAATTTAAAGCCTATTTCACTGATAAATTTGGGAAAGAAAACATTCATCATGAGTTATCCACTTTTAAAAAGGTAGATAAAAAATGGTATTATGTTTCGGGAAAATTTTTAGATTAAAGCAATCCTTTTTTCTTTTTCTGTCTTAATACATAAAGATAAAGGCTCTCTACTTTTTTCCTTGCCCAATCTGTTTTTCGTAAGAATTTAAGCGAAGAGTTAATGCTCGGATTTTCGTTGAAACAACGGATATTAATTTGTTTCCCCAGTTCTTCGAAACCATTGTAATAATCCACCAATTCTTCTAGAATGGTATCTAATCTTTTCCCGTGTAAAGGATCTTTAGATGTCTGTTCCATGTTATAAAATAAAATCCCGAAAATTTCGGGATTTTTTGTTTTAAAAATTTATTTTAAAGTATAATTTCAAAAATAGATTAGAAATTAGTGACCAGAATTGCCATCAATTCCGTGTGCATGTCCATGCGCTAGTTCTTCTTCAGTAGCCTCTCTATGATCTACGATTTCTACATCGAAGTATAAAGTTTTTCCAGCCATTGGGTGATTAAGGTCTGCTACTACAGCTTCTGAAGTAACTTCTACCACCACTGCTTGAAAATTATTTCCTTGATTGTCTGAAAGTGGAAGAATTGCACCAACTGGTGGCATTCCTGATTCATTGAACATTTCTAAAGGCAATTGTGCTACTGCTTGAGGATTTCTTTCGCCGTAACCTTCTGCTGGCAAAATAGTGAAAGAAGCTTTATCGCCAGAAGTTAATCCTTTGATGCTTTCTTCAAATTTTGGAATCATCATTCCCACTCCATATAAAAAAGTAAGCGGATTTCCCGCATCTGATTTTTCTACAAGAACTTTTTCGTTATTCTCTCCATCTGTGTGAAGAATGTAGTTTAATGCAACTACTTGTTGGTTGTCTATTGTCATAATATTTTTGATTTTAGAGAATCTCTCTTTTTTATTCTATTGGTGTCAATTTTCTTGCCTTTAGAGAAAATAAAACTTTTAACTGCCAAATTGACCTGTTTTTTTTTAAACTCTTATCTAAATTGAACCAATAAATCTTTCAAAAAAATTAATTCTTTAGAATTCGACCAAAAAAGTTCTTCTCTATCAATTATTGTGATATTTCTTTTGATTTTACCGCTTCATTTCTAGCTTTTGCCAACATAGGAATAGAAATAAGTCCCATCACAAGCATAATCACCAATTGCATGGTATGAGAAATGAAAGCATAACTTAATCCTACTTCACCACCCAATTTAGCATCTTTCCCCATAGAAAGAAATAGTGCAGAAATCCCGAGTTTCATCGCTAAGTGAAACGCGCCAATTCCTCCAGAAGCTGGAACCATCATTCCTAATGTTCCTACTACAATTAAAAAAAATCCGTCTGCAAATGTAAAATCTGAAGTTTCTGGCAATGCGAAACAAACTAAATACGCCGCCAAATAATAAGAAATCCAAATCGCGATAGATAATATAATAAATTTCCCTTTTTGCTTGAGTTTGAAAATGGTAGTTAACCCATGAAAAATTCCCTCTACAAATTCTATCACTTTTCCAATCAGAGGAAGATGGGTAAATTTGTCTTTGAATTTAAAAAAAATAAAAGTTCCTACTACCAATACTGCAATTCCACCTATGATATAGGTAGGATTTATTTTAATTCCAGATTTTTGGTAAAAAGTAACAATAGCATCTTCTTTAAAAACTACCGTGAGAACCAAAAATCCTAACATACAAAATAAATCTACTACCCTTTCTAAAATGATGGTTCCGAAAGATTTATCTACTGGTACTTTTTCTACACCATATAAGGCAGTAGAACGTGCTAATTCACCACTTCTAGGAATAGTAAGATTCATGAGATACCCGAAAGAAATCGTCCACAATGAATTAGAATTAGAAATCTGGTAACCCATAGGTTCTAATAGTAAATTCCATCGAATAGCTCTGAACCAATAGGCTAATAACCCGAAAATCATAGCGGCAAAAACCCAAAGATAATTGGCTTTGGCTAAAGAGGCTTTGATATTTGTAAAATCTAGTCCTTTTAATGCGAACCACATAAAAAGGGCTGCAAAAGCAATAGACACCAGTATCGTAGAAACTGTTTTAAGAGAAGATGATTTTTTTTGATTTTCCAAAAGAATAGCGATTAAGTAAGAAGATTGGTTTTTTCGTCTGGGAAAATAATTTTCGGTTGGAAATTTTGTGCTTCCTCTACAGACATCTGTGCATAAGAAATAATGATGATTACATCTCCTTTTTGCACTTTTCTAGCGGCTGGTCCGTTGAGACAAATTTCACCAGATTTTCTTTTACCTTTTATAACATAAGTATCAAAACGTTCGCCATTATTTACATTTACGATGTAAACTCTCTCTCCTACCACTAAACCTGCGGCATCAATAAGGTCTTCATCTACTGTAATACTCCCGATGTAATTAAGGTCAGAAGCAGTAACCGTAACACGATGAATTTTTGATTTAAAAACTTCTATTAACATGGCGCAAATTTAAATAAATTAATTGATTAGTAAAGAATTATCTGAGATTTAAACAAATATAATATTTCGCCAAATTCCCTTTAAAAAAAGACATTTTAGCAGATAAACAAGTTAAACATTATATTTAATAACAAAAAAGAGGAAAAAAAATATCAAATTAACAAATTCATAATTTAGAAATTCATTAAACGCTTATTTAAAAAACACACTATTCAAAGCATATAAAAAGAATTTCAATGCTCGGAAAAGCCTATTTCTTGTAATAGATAACAATTATCATTTTCTCGTTAATTTATAGAAAAAACTATAATTATTATTAATATTGAGAAAAAAATTTGCACAATATGAAAATTGTTATATATTTGTCTTACGTAACAAATTAACAATTAATATTTATAACTATGAACAAGTCTGAATTAATCGACGCAATGGCAAAAGATGCCGGTATTACTAAAGTTGCTGCTAAAGCTGCTCTTGAGTCTTTCGTTGCTAACGTAACTGCTACTCTTAAGAAAAAAGATGGTAAAGTTGCTTTAGTTGGTTTTGGTACTTTCTCAGTAGCTGAAAGAGCTGCAAGACAAGGTATTAACCCTGCAACTAAAAAACCAATCAAAATTGCTGCTAAAAAAGTTGCAAAATTCAAAGCTGGTGCTGATTTAGCTGCTGCTGTATCTGGTGCTAAAAAGAAATAATTCAAATTATTCAAAAGAATTAAGCCTCACCTTTCGGTGAGGCTTTTCTTATGGAGCTAATCTTGAGATTTTCCAGTCGTAATTTTCATCAAGCTCATAGATAATTCTATCATGCAAACGGTTAGGCCTTCCTTGCCAAAACTCTATCTGATAAGGTTTTGCAATAAAACCTCCCCAGTTTTTAGGTCTAGGAATTTCTTTTCCTTCGTATTCTTTTTCTAATGCTGCTAATTTATCTTCTAAATATTCACGATTAGGAATTACAGAGCTCTGTGGAGAAACTGCTGCGCCTAACTGACTTCCTCTTGGTCTTGAACTGAAATAGCCATCACTTAAATTCTCAGCCACTTTTTCTAAATCCGCTTTTATGATAATCTGTCTTTCTAAGCCTGGCCAAAAAAAGTGAAGACAAGCCTTATTATTTTTTTGAAGAGCCTTCCCTTTTTTGCTATCATAATTGGTGTAAAAAATAAAACCTTCCCAAGTATAAGCCTTTAGCAAAACCATTCTAGTTCTAGGGCAACCATCATCTTCTACCGTAGAAATCGCCATTGCATTCGCTTCTGAAACAGAGGGACTTTCCTCTGCATCTAGAAACCAATCTCTAAACATTTCGATAGGATTTTCTTTAATTTCACTTTCTAATAATTGTGACTTTTCGTATACTTTTCTTTTATCATGAAGATTTTCCATCAAAATTTTTTTTTAAATTTGAGTAATGAATAATTCTTACAAAGGTAAAATTTTAATTTCTACACCTGATATTTCGGGGGACATATTTTCTCGCTCTGTAGTTTTAATTATAGAGCATGATGCTCATGGCGCATTTGGATTTATTTTGAACAAGAAAAATCATTTCATGAGCGAAAACATGAAGCATTTACTCGGTACTGAATTAGAAGTATATGAAGGCGGTCCTGTAGAAACAGACAGAGTATTTTTTTTGGTTAAAGGGAAACCTATCACCTCTGAATATTTACCGATTGATGAAGATTTCTATATTACAGAACAGCAAGAAGAAATTGTTTCTGCCATGGTGAACCAAGACCTCAATAAACAAGAAGTAAAAATATTTACGGGTTATTCTGGGTGGAGTCCTTATCAGTTAGACCAAGAAATTCAGAATAAAATGTGGACGGTAGTAGAACTTTTTCAATTGGATTACACCTCGCCAAATGATCAAACGCTTTGGAAAAAAATCATGCAAAATCTAGGCGGAGATTATTTGCTTTGGGCCAATTCTCCAGAAGATGTGAGCTTGAATTAGGGTGAGGTTAAGGTTAAGGTAAAGGTAAAGGTAGAGGTAAAAGTTGAGGCAGAATATTTAACAAAAATTTAGCATTTCTTTTAGAAATAATTATCGCTTAAACTGAGTTTTTATCTAAACTCTCAATAAAAGAACTCGGTAATTGACTCCAAAAAAGGTTGATTGCCGAGTTCGTCAATTTTAAGCGAAACTATTGCTCCAAGATTCTACCATTGCAGAGAATCTTTCGTTGCCAAATTCTTTATTTCTAATTTTTGATACTGAGAAAACTCCTTTTTCATCAGAAATAATCAGAATTTCTTCTGCTTTTTGTGTTTCGAAAGCACTTAATTCTGCTTCTTCGATGATGACAAAAGCATTTTTATGAAGGAAAGTCACGAAATTTTCCATTAACGGAGAAATATAGGCACCTTCTGATTGTTTCGGGATTTTAATGGTATTTTCTTCCAGCAACAAGAGGTTACCAGAGATGGTTCTCGCTACTCTTTTATCTGGATTGAGCAAAATTACATCGTCTAAATCATTTTCTGCAGCGTAGATTTCTGCATAAATATTTTCTGGCGAATGCGTTCTAATATTGCTCAAAATATTGGTATTTACTGAAATTTCTTTAAGCAAATCTATTTCAATATTTTTATGAATAGACAGTACATTTACATCTGCATTCAACTCAAAATAATATTGCACTGGCGTTCTAGAAGAAAGCACATCTTCTCTGTTTCTAAACGCCATAAAAGTAATTACTCCCAATTCTAAATTATTTTCAGAAATGGCTTTATTAAAGGTTTCTGTGAAAAATTCAAGGGTAAAAGAAAGCGGAATATTCATTCTCATTTTACGCATAGAAGCCATCAAAAAAAAGTAGCATTCTTCTGCCATAATCAACTGATGATTCTTAACAAAAAAATGAACTTTTACGGCATCGCCATTTAAAAATGCGTTATTCTGAAGTACTATTTCCTGTGTTTTTTGTCCGTTTAGATAAATCATGTTGTAATGATTTTAGTTATGAAAATTGCAAAAAAAATGATAACTGAAATTTCAATTATCAATCTTTTTACTTGGGTTGAAAGATTAAGCTGCGCCTAGTTTGATTTGTAGATTTTCGATGAGATTATCCCAATATAATCTGGTTTCCTCTTCATCTCCTTTTTCGCAGAAATCTGTGATATTCAGAGAAAGGTCATTGGTAATTTCATCAATGATAATAGTCATTTCGAAGAAATATTTTGTTCCTTCGTCTTCTTCCCAACGGAAACGCACAAAAGATTCAGGTTTATATCTGATTAATGTCGCTTTTTCTGCGGGACCACCATTCCAACTGAAATAAAAGTCATCACCTCTTTCTACTGCTTCATCTGCAAACCATTCTGAAAGGCCTTCTGCAGTTGCCATATATTCATACAAAATCTCTGAAAGACAATGCATTGTATATTCAAACTGTACCTTATGTTTCGTCATATTTATACCATTTTTGGTGTCGCAATATATAAATTAATTTTATATATCTGCAACTATTTTTCGATAAAATCTATAATTTTTATATGAGTTTTCGCATAAAAAAAAGAGTTTTAAAAATTTAAAAACCCTATTTTTGTTTATTCTTCATTTAAAGCTTCTAAAATAATTTCGCAGCCTTTTTTGATCTCTTCTTTGCTAATGGTTAACGGTGGAGAAATCCTCATAAATTCGTTTCGGTAGAGTTGCCAAAAAACAATGAGTCCTTTTTCCATACAACGCTTCGCCACGTCTAAAGTATATTCTGGAGATTCTAATTCTACTGCGAGCATTAAACCTCTTCCGTTTACTTTTTTAATTTTCGGGTGAACTAGTAATTCTCTGAACAGTTTTTCTTTTTCTTCTACTTCATTCATTAAACCACTGTCTAAAACTTCTTTTAAAGTCGCATAACTCGCAGCTGCAATCAGAGGATTGCCCCCAAAAGTAGTAATGTGACCTAGTTTTGGAGAATGCTGAAGTGATTTCATTATTTCTGCTGAACTCATAAATGCACCAGCTGGAACTCCACCTCCCATTCCTTTTCCCATCACGAGAATATCTGGAACCATATCATAATGCTCGAAAGAAAACAATTTGCCTGTTCTACCAAAACCTGGTTGAATTTCGTCTAGAATTAATAAAGCACCAACTTCCTCACATCTTTTTTTCAAATTTTTGAAATAATTTTGAGAAGGTGTCAAAAAACCAGCCGCTCCTTGAATGGTTTCAGCGATTACACAAGCTGTTTTTTCAGTAATTTTAGAAAATTCTTCCTCATTATTAAATTCAATGAAAGAAATCATAGGCAACAATGGACGAAATTCTCTTTTGTGAAACTCATTTCCCGAAACCGATAAAGCGCCATGAGTATTGCCATGATAAGAATTTTTCATGGAGATAATTTCTTCTCTTCCTGTGTATCTTTTGGCTAATTTCAATGCTCCATCGATGGCTTCTGCTCCAGAATTTACCAAGTAGGTAACTTCTAAAGTTTCTGGAGTAGCTTCTGCAAGAAGTTTACACAATTCCACTGGTTTTTCCTGAGCATATTCTCCATAAACCATTACGTGAAGATATTTATCTGCTTGTTCTTTAATTGCATTAACCACTTTAGGATGAGAATGCCCCAAAGTATTGGCAGAAACTCCTGCTACAAAATCTAAATAAGCTCTCCCATCTTTACCATAAATATAACTCCCTTCTGCTTTTTCTACTTCGAAACCTGCTGCATAAGGTGTAGTTTGCGCTTGATATTTGAAAAATTCTTGTTTCATTTTGCAAAGATAAAGAAGATAAAAATTGAAAGATGGAAGTTTTTTTAAAATTTTGAAATTTAAGTTTCGATAAAGCCAAATATGAATTCAAAAATAAAAAGTCGGACTAAAGTCCGACTCTATTGCTTTATAGTTTTCTATCTCTTTTGATGGTTTTTGGTTTTTTCTTGGCTTCTTCTTTCTTACGAAGTTCTTCCGCTTTTTGGAACAGCGTATCATCTGTTTCGTATTTCACTTCTTCGTAATTAGGCGTATCCAGAAAAATATCTTCCCATTTCCGTGGTCGGTCTTTGGTATTCCAATTAAAATCTGTGAATTTTCGTTTATCTGGAGCAATCATACTCATAGGATAAATATCAGAATTAGCGCCAATATTGCAAGAAATAATCTGAATTTTTCTTTCTTCAAAAAGCGCTTCAATTTGTCCGCAAGTAGAAAGCGCAATACCGATTCTGTCTAGCTGTTTTGTCTTTGCATCTTCAGAATCTGCATAGGTAATAGCTTGAGCGTTTCCTGTTACTTTGGCAATTTTAATTTCGTTGTTTTGATAAAAAATGGTCATTAAATTCCCTTTCACTTGATTAAACTCATCTTTCAGCGTGAGAGAATCTGCTTTAGAAATTGCAAATGCATTTCCAATGACTTTCAAAGAGTCTATATTTTGTTCCGTTGTGTTAAAATATGCTTCAATTTTATCTCCAGAAATTTGTTTTTCTCCGCTCCAGAAAAGAGGTTTCACATTGAGGTGAAGAATACCATCGGTTTCATTAAAACTTAAAGAATCTGCTCTACCTTGCGCTTTGGTCATGAATAATCTAACTTTTTTATATCCACGAAGGAAACTTTTTTTCTTTTTGGTAGAATCTAATTTTTGGTAGCTTAAAAATCTTTCTGCAGCAATATAAGCTGTATCCTGATTCATAATTTTTACCGCATAAGGTTTTTGGGTAATCATCGCAGAATCTATTTTTTCATAGATTTCTCCGTAACCACCTATGATGTAACGATTTTCTTTCGGGTCATCTAATCTTACGTTTCCTTCTGCTTTACCAAAACCAGTGAGTTGATTAAAAAACATTTTATCTCCTTTCAGAATTTTACCATTGTAATAAATTCTAGAATTTTTGTTGAGATACACCTGTTTTTCGGTCATAAGATACTTCCCATTCTCTGTGTAGACGTAATTGGAAGGTTTTTCTTTATTGATAATGGTTGTAGGCCCAAAAAACTCTGCAATATTGGTATTTTGATAATGTTTTATATTTTTTCCTTCTACTCTGTATTGAGCATTATCAATAGTGTAATTATTGGTAAATTCATTGGTTTTAGAATCAATGAAATAAGTAGCAGACTGAGTCCACATGGTATTTCTGCCATCATTAATGGTTCCACCAGAATTGAAATAAGCGGTATTTTTTAATCTGTCATAATACAAAACATCTGTAGAAATGGTTTGTTTCGCATCAGTAAGCACCACTTTTCCACGGGAAATTCCTCGCTGAGTATTTCCATCATACTCCATTTCATTTGAGGTAATTCTGTTTCCGTCTGAAGTAACGAGCAAAACGTTTCCAATGGCTTTAGCGAAATTTTCTTTTTCGTAGAAAATCACTCGGTCTGCAGTCAACATTGCACCTTGATGCTCGAATTGTACATTTCCTGTGAAGAAAGGATTTCCTCCATACATGTCTGGTTTTCTCTCAAATAAATCTGAGTGAATGAAACGTACTTTTTGACCGGGTTGAACCGCTACATTTGTTTCTTTTTTGAAATAAGGATCTTTTACTAAAGGTTCTTTGGAATTGAGTTTATCAATCTGCGAAAAACCTAAAGCATAAATAAAAATGAAGAGTACGAAAAGGATTTTTTTCATTATTTTTTTTTGTGGCCGTAAAAATATAATGAATGATTGTCAATTTTCACGCCAAACGCTTCTTCGATAGATTGTTTGATGCCCTGAATTCTAGGGTCGCAAAATTCTATAATTTCTTCAATCTCTTTGTCTGAGCCATCTTTGTAAATCACTAAATGGTCATGTTGCTTATCAAAATAAGATTTTTCGTAAGAAGATGAAGAGAGTGTCTTTTCGCCAAACTGGTGTTTACGAATCAAGCCTGCATCTAGAAAAATTTCTATAGTATTATAGATGGTTGCCTTAGAAACATGATATTTTTTATTGATCATGATGAGATATAAATCATCTACATTAAAGTGATGATCCATATTATAAATCTCTTCTAAAATTGCATATCTTTCTGGAGTGTTTCTGTAGGCTTTATCTTGTAAATATTGCTTCAGAACATCTTTTATTACGCCTATATTTTTTTCTTTTTGAGTAGCTTCCATTGTTTTAATTGAAAAGCAAATTTATTAATTTTTAACTAATAAAAGGTAAATTTTAATGAGAGACAAAATCTAAAAACCTCAATTGCTTGAGGTTTTCATTTTATATTAAGAATCGTAACGTTTAAATTCTTCTAAAATAATTTTTTTCTCTCTAATCGGGTTATTGATTAGCGGCACAGATTCTACCAAAACATTATGTGGAGCCAAACCGTACGCTTTGAAATCACTACTACCGATATATTTCACGAAATTATAGATATTCAAGGTGATTTTTTCTTTCACTGTCAGTAAAAAGTCATTGATATAAACATTGTCAATAATCACATATTTTAAATCTGGCGGAATATTGTGATTTCTAAGAGAAGGGTGACTACTTCTATCTGGAATAATGCCTTCTTTCATCATATCAAACAACACCTGATTAAAGTAATCATTGATTTTTCTATCAATTTTGAATCCTAAAAGGAAATTCACTTTATAAACCGTTCCCGGCATTACCTCATCAATAGAATATTTATAGGTAAAAGGATCTTCTTGGTTGATGATATTTAAAATAAAATAATGGTCTGCTCTTTTTGGCTGTGAGCGCATGATAGAATAAATAATTTTAGACTCTACCTCATCCTCTTTCTTCGCTCTACTCAAAAATGCTAAATTGGTTGCATATTTAGGGATAGACTCATCTAATTTAATGTCCTTAATGGTAGAAACATAATCTTTCAGTTTTACAAACTTGATGAAATTCTGCTTAATCATTCTACCATTAAACCAAGCGTACATACAAACTGCCACAAAACCTGCTAAGAAAACGGTAATCCAACCACCTTCGAAGAATTTAATAATGTTGGCACTGAAAAATCCTATTTCTATAGACAAATAAACCAAGGCAAAAATTCCTATAAAAAGCTTTTTCACTCTATTTCTCCACAACCATGCAATCAATAAAATGGTAGTCATCATCATGGTTACTGTAATAGATAAACCATACGCTGCTTCCATATGCACAGATTCTTTGAAATAGAATACTACAATAAGACAGAAAATAAGTAAGCCCCAATTGATTCTTGGAATATACATTTGACCTTTTAAACCAGAAGGATATTGAATCTGTTGGAACGGCCAAAAATTAAGAGACATTGCTTCTGAAAAAATAGTAAATGAACCTGTAATTAATGCTTGAGAAGCAATAATTGCCGCTGCTGTTGCCAAAATTACCGCTGGAATAATTAAATAATGCGGTAACATACCGAAGAAAGGATTTGTTCCTGTGAAAACCATTCCGTAGTTATTTAGTAACCAAGCTCCTTGACCTAAATAATTTAAAATCAACATAATTTTTACAAAAACCCAACTTACTCTGATGTTTTTATAACCGCAGTGTCCTAAATCTGAATATAAAGCCTCGGCTCCTGTAGTACAAAGAAAAACCGCCCCCAAAATTAAAATTGCACTCGGAGAGGTTACAATTAATTTATAGGCATAATAAGGATTAAATGATTTTATAATTTCTGGATGCTCTAATAAATTCACCACACCAAATCCTCCTAAAAACAAGAACCAAATCACCATTACTGGTCCGAAAAACTTCCCAATAAAACTGGTTCCGAATTGCTGTACTACGAAAATAATGACCAGAATTACAGACGTCATTGCTAGAATAGAATTGATCCCTAAATCTAATCCTTTGATTTGCTTAAGACCTTCTATAGAAGCCATTACCGTAAGAGAAGGTGTTATTACCCCATCTGCAATTAATGCAGACGCTCCTACAATTGCAACGAGATACAACCATTTCGTCTTCATTTTTTTCACCAAAGAAAACAAAGCTAAAATTCCACCTTCACCTTTGTTATCAGCTCTAAGGGAAATAAGAACATACTTGATGGTGGTTTGCAATGTGAGCGTCCAAATAATACAAGAAAGTGCTCCTTCTATATATTCTTCAGAAATCATTTTAGCTTCTTTTCCAGATTTTATGATGGCACTCATTACATACAATGGTGAAGTACCAATATCTCCGAAAACGATTCCTAATGAAACTAAAACTCCGATGAAAGTTAATTTTTTGGTGTCAAAATGATGACCTCCAGCTAAAACGTCTGACATTTTTCAAGTTTAAAAATAAATGCAAATTTAATCTAATTTCTAGAGGAAATACTTTTTCCTAAGAAAATTTTACATGAAATTAAAAAAGCGCAACCAAAAATGATTGCGCTTTTTTAAAATATGATTAAAGTTTTAAGATTTTACGTATAAAACGTTTTTAATCTCTTGTTTTACTTTTTCTAATTTCGGGAACCACTCTGCAAATAACGCTGCTGAATATGGAGCAGGTGCATCTGGAGTTGTAATTCTCTTAATTGGTGCATCTAAATAATCAAATGCTTTTTGCTGAACCATATAAGTAATTTCTGAAGCTACAGAACCAAATGGCCATGCTTCTTCTAGAACTACTAATCTATTGGTTTTCTTCACAGAATTAAGAACTGTATCATAATCTAGAGGACGAATTGTTCTTAAGTCTATTACTTCTACAGAAATTCCTTCTTGTTCTAAATCAGATGCAGCTTGCATTGCTAATTTTAAGATTTTACCAAAAGAAACCAAAGTCACATCTTTACCTTCTTTTTTGATATCAGCTTTACCAATTGGGATGTAGTATTCTTCTTCTGGAATTTCCATTTTGTCTCCGTACATCTGTTCAGATTCCATGAAAATTACAGGGTCATTATCTCTAATTGCAGATTTCAGTAATCCTTTTGCATCATATGGATTAGAAGGAACAATTACTTTAAGACCAGGGCAGTTTGCATACCAGCTTTCAAAAGCCTGAGAGTGTGTAGCTCCTAACTGACCTGCAGAAGCAGTAGGCCCTCTAAAAACGATAGGCACATTCCACTGTCCACCACTCATTTGATACATTTTCGCTGCATTAGAAATAATTTGGTCAATAGCCACCATAGAGAAGTTAAAAGTCATAAACTCTACTATAGGTCTATTTCCGTTCATTGCAGCTCCTACAGAAATCCCAGCAAAACCTAATTCTGCAATTGGTGCATCTATTACTCTTTTTGGACCAAATTCTGCTAACATTCCTTTTGAAGCTTTATAAGCTCCGTTATATTCTGCTACTTCTTCGCCAATGAGATATATCGATTCGTCTTTACGCATTTCTTCGCTCATTGCTTCACAGATAGCCTCACGAAATTGTACTTCTTTCATTTTGATTAATTTGTTGAGTTGCAAATTTAAGGAATTTTTATCAAACTATTATGAATCAATTATTACTTTAGTCAACAAATAAAAAAGACACATCTTTTAGGACGTGTCTCGTTTGTTTTTATCTCTAAAATAGATTAATCTACTCTATGCCAAGTTTGGTTTCTGCCGATTAATGAAATTCCTACATAACCTCTTACATTCAGTTTATCACCACTTCTAGTCACTGTACAGTTGTACGTTTTTCCTTTTTTAGGATCTGTAATGGTTCCATCAGTAAATTCTGAACCATCTTTCTTTAAACCTCTGATGATTTCTAAACCAACTAATGGCTTATTTTTTCTGTCATCTGTACATTTTACACAGTTGTTATTTTCTGGTTTTTGTAATAATTGTACAATTTTGCCATAATATTTACCGTCTGATTTTTTGAAAATTTCTACGATAGATTTAGGCTTCCCTGTTTCATCATCAATTGTTTTCCATTTCCCTTCTATTTGAGCATATGAAAGAACACTAAAGAATAAAGCGAAAAATGCGAATGCTAATTTTTTCATGTTTCTAATTTTAAATTTTTGCTAAAAGTAAATATTTTTTATTAAACAACAAATTTATTGTTATTCTTATCATACTAATAACAAAGCAGGTGCCAAAATTCAGAAAATTAAACACTAGTTTAATATCTCTAATAAATAAAGCTTTTTAAGCTTTTCATTTCTGGTTTTAGGATTCAGAAATTTCAGGGAAAGTTTAGTAATTTTAAAATGCGTTTCATGATGGAGAATTTTATACGATTGTGTAATACTTCGTAAATCATTTTCATAGACCAGCACTCTATCACCTTTTTTCAGAAGAGAAACTTCTTTTCTTGGCGTGTTTTGTTGGGTATAAAAATCAAAAGACCAGATTTCATAATCTTTTGGCATAAAAAGATTTTGGGTAGAGAGATGATTTTTTTCAAAATATTGAGCCATTTTTAAACCGCCTTGATATTGCGTCAAAACAGGATAAAACTGTGAATTGAGAAAAATATTAATGGTAATGGTAAAAAGCAAAGAGACTAAAACCCATCTTCTTACTATATTTTCTTTTTTGAAAATATAAAGCAGTAAAGTTCCAACAAAAAACAAGCCTATCACAAATAAAACCACTTCATGAATTCCTGTAAAATAATACGTGAGCAATAAAACGCCTACTAAACTTACCGAAATCACCACCAACTGTATCACCCAAAAAACTCTGGCTTTTTTCCATTGATTTTTTTCGAAAATTTCAAAAATATAAGAAGCGGTAAAAACAGAAAGAATGGGAATTAATCCGTTTAAATAATGAGGCAACTTAAATTTAGAAAAACTAAATACCAACATTACCAACCAGAATCCGCCTAAAGTTAAAAATTCTACGCCTTCTACTTTTTTAAATCTTTCTTTAATCAAATTTCTAGTTCTTTCGAAAACACCTGTATAAAATGCTATCGAAAAAGGTAAAAACGCCCAAAGCAAAGTATGAAAAAAGAAAGAATAATCAGGACTATTCTGCTCAAAACCTTTGGCCTGTAAACGATTTACACTTTGATTAAACAAAATAAATTCTACACCTTCGTTTCCAAATTGATGATAATATGCGTACAAAATCGGTAAAATCCCCACTCCAAAACTGAGCGCAGCAAAAATAATTTTCAGGTTAAAAAATTTCAACCATTCTCTAGAATAAAGCAAATAAGAAAACACCGAAAATCCTATAATCGCTATCGCCATCAAACCTTTTGAAGAAAAAGCCAATGCTGTGAACAATCCTGCTAAAACTACATTAATGATTTTTTGTGTTTTGATAAAAGCTAAAAACTGCCAAATAGAAAGTGCAATAAAACCCGTCAAAACTGCATCTGTTCTTACATCGTGTGCAGAAAGTATAATCGTTTGTGACGCTAAAAATATCAATGAAGCGGTATAACTTAGATTTTCGTTTTTATACAATAAATCAGCAATCTTTTTTACAGAAAAAGCTGCCAAAAACAAGCATAAAATCGCCGGAATTCTATATGCAAAATGACTAATTCCAAAAATTTTCATCGATAAAGCTGCAAGCCAAAAATGCAAATGCGGTTTGTCTAAATAAGGATTATCACCTTTATAAATTTCTAGAAAATTGCCAGAATTGGCCATTCTCATCGCCATTGTAGCATGTTGAGCAGAATCATTTTCCATCAATGGAATAAAAAGTCCTACTAAGTACACCAAAACAAAGCCTACAAAAAGAAAAAAGATTTGATTTCTAGAAAGTAATTGATTTTGATTCATTATAAAAATCAGGTTTTTTAGTATTTTTGCAAAAATTTGCTTTGCAAAGGTAATAAATCAAGCGCTACAATGGATAAAAATAAATTCTACTCTCTCGTTATTCCTATGTATAACGAAGAAGGAAATGCAGGAATTTTAATTGACAGAATTTCTGATGCTATGAATGGATATCACTACGAACTCATCTTAATAGACGACAATTCTACGGATAAAACCATACAAGAAATCAAAGAAAAAAAACATCCGAATGTAGTGTTGATTGAACTCAAAAAAAATTACGGACAAAGTTCTGCAATGATGGCTGGTTTCGATTATGCAACTGGTGATTATGTGATTACACTTGATGGTGATTTACAAAATGATCCTTCAGATATTCCCGCAATGGTTGAGCTTTTAGAAAACGGAAATTACGATTTGGTGGTAGGAAAACGTCAAAAAAGAAAAGATTCTTCTATCAGAACTATTCCTTCAAAAATCGCAAATTTCATCATCAAAAAATCTACAAAACTCAATATTTCTGACCAAGGTTGTGCGCTGAAAGTTTTCACCAATGAAACAGCAAAAGAACTGAATCTCTATGGCGAAAATCATAGGTTCATCAGTTTAATGGCACATTTAAACGGAGCAAAAATCACAGAAATTCCCGTAAAACATCACCCAAGACAACACGGCGTTTCTAAATACGGCATGAACAGAACTTTCAAGGTCATTAATGACTTGCTTTTGGTCTTGTTCAATAAAAAATACCTTTCTAAACCCATTTATCTTTTCGGAAATATAGGTTTAATTACCTTTACACTAGGAGTTTTGGTTAATATTTATTTATTGGCGCTCAAAATTTTAGGAAATGATATTGGCGGAAGACCTTTATTAATCCTTGGCGTGTTACTTATTTTCATTGGCATTCAGTTTTTCACCACCGGAATTATTGTAGACATGCTGATGAAAACCTACTACGAATCTCAGGAAAAAAGACCTTTTAACATCAGAAATATCACAACATTTGGAGAAAGTCAATCTTAAAAAACTACTCATCAACTTTGCTAAAATTTTCATTAGCATTGCTTTGTTGTATTTCGTTTTTCAGAAAATCCCTTTTCGGGAAGTAACCGTTTTATGGGCAAAAACGAATGTTTTTTATCTCTTGATGGCTGCTGTTCTTTTCTTGGCATCTCAAATTATTTCTACCAAAAGACTTGAACTCTATTTTAAAGCCAATGATTTCCATTTGAGCTTCAGAAGCAATTTAGAACTCTATTTTTTGGGAATGTTCTATAATTTTTTCATTCCTGGTGGAATTGGTGGAGACGCTTACAAAGTCTATCTTTTGAATAAAAATTTCGGTTGGAGTGCCAAAAAAATTACCTCATCGCTTTTTAATGACCGATTAAGCGGACTTTTAGCGATTTGCGTATTGATTTTAGTATTTTCGTTCAAATTGCTGGAAGTCAAATTCTTCCCCATCTTATTTGTGCTTTTACTGGTAGGATTTTTCTTTACTTATTTTTTGACTAAAAAGCTTTTTTCTAGCTATACCACAGTTTTTTTTAAAGCTTTCTCCTACTCATTTTTAGTCCAAATTTTACAAGTCATCAGTTTTATATTTTTATTGAAAAGTTTAGACGTTACCAACAATTTCACTATTTATGCAGTAGTATTTTTGGCAAGTTCGGTGCTCAGTTTAATTTCTTTTGCAGGAATTGGAGTGAGAGAAATGCTTTTTCTACAAGCGTCTAAATGGTTTAGTTTTCAGCCAGAGATTTCGGTTTCTGCGTCTTTACTTTTCACAATGATTACTGCATTTTTTTCACTTTTTGGAGTGATATTTCAAATAAGAAAGTTAAATTTGAAACTTACTGAAACGCCATGAATTTTATAAAAAATAATTTAGCCAATGCTTTCACTCTCGGGAATTTATTTTCTGGAAGCATCGGTGTTATCAATTTAGTAGACGGAAATTATAAAGTTGCCGCACTTTGCATCATCATTTCTTTGGTTTTAGACTTTTTAGACGGATTTGTTGCGAGAGCGCTTAAAGCCAATTCTAATCTTGGCGCACAATTAGATTCTCTAGCAGACATGGTAAGTTTCGGACTTTTGCCTGGTGTAACGATGTTTAAAGCACTGGAAGGTTTCGGCAATCAGTTTATGGATTTCGAACTGCCATTTCAGTTGAAATATTTAGGGCTTTTCGTGGCTTTATTTTCATGTCTCAGATTGGCTATTTTTAATTTAGATGAAGAGCAAAGCTATTATTTCAAAGGACTCAACACACCGAGTAATACGGTTTTACTTTTCGGAATGTATTACGCATTTCAAGAAACAGGAATGTTCTGGCGAACGTTTGAAAACCCTTTGTTTTTACTAGGTCTCGTCGCAGCAAGCTGTTGGTTACTTATCAGTCCCATCAAAATGATTGCGCTTAAATTTAAATCGATGAAACTGAAAGATAATTACCCAAAACTCGTCTTACTTTTGGGCGGAATTCTACTGATTTCTATTTTAGGATTGGCGGGAATCCCAATGGTTATCGTTTTTTATATGATCGTTTCTCTAATTTTTCAAAAACAACTTAAATAGTTTTGAGTTATGAATCAGAAGTTATAACCTAACTATAACTTTTAAAACTCATCACTCATAATTGATAACTCATACTTAAAAAAATGAATCTAAAACTCCATAAACCGCTCTGTATCTTTGATTTAGAAACTACTGGAATCAATATTTCTAAAGACAGAATTGTAGAAATCTGCATTTTAAAAGTTTTTCCAGATGCTTCTAGAGAAAGCAAAACTTGGTATGTAAATCCAGAAATGCCTATTCCTGCAGAAGCTACTGCTGTTCACGGAATTTCTGATGAAGATGTAAAAGATTCTCCAACTTTTAAAGAATTGGCTCCGAAAATCATCGATATGATAAAGGATTCTGATTTAGGAGGTTTTAATTCGAATAGATTTGATATTCCACTTTTGGCAGAGGAATTATTGAGAGCTGGCTATGATTTTGATTTATCTAAACACAAACCTGTAGATGCTCAAACGATTTTCCACAAAATGGAACCTAGAAATCTAAGTGCAGCGTACCAATTTTACTGCGGGAAATCTCTAGAAAATGCACATTCTGCGGAAGCAGATACATTAGCAACCTTCGAAGTTCTGGATGCTCAAATCGAAAAATATGCAGATTTACCGAATGATATTGCTGCTTTAAGCGAATTTTCATTCCACAATAAATTTGCAGATTTGGCAGGATTTATCGCTTTCGATGATAAAGACGAAGAAATTTTCACTTTTGGAAAATACAAAGGTCAAAAAGTGAAAGATGTTTTCACGAAAGATGTAGGATATTTCGGTTGGATTCAGAATGCTGATTTCCCGCTTTATACCAAGAAGGTCTTTACTAAGATTCAGTTGAGAAGTAAATTCTAATTAAATAAAATGTCCAAACTCATTCGCATAAAATATTACGAAAGTCCTATTGAAGCCAATAGAGACAAACAAATTCTGCTAGAAAACGGGATTGAAAGTTTTATTGCAAATGAACAGACGATACAATCAGATTGGTTGCTTTCTCAAGCTATTGGAGGTTTACAACTTCAGGTTTTCGAAGAAGATGTAGAAAAAGCCAAAGAAATTTTACAGAATTTCGAAGAAAATGAAGAAGTCGCACTAGAAGTAGAACATACCATTGAAAATCCAGAGTATGATTTTACATGTCCTAAATGTGGCTCTAACCATATTTATCAATATGAAAAACCAGATGGGATTTTTGGGGTAAGTTGGCTATTATTAGGATTCCCAGTAAAAGTTCCGAGCAGTAAATACATTTGTTATTACTGTGGAAATGAATTTAAAAATTAACTATTTAAAATTTTCAAAAGATATATTATGAAAATCATTTGCATAGGAAGAAATTACGCAGAACACGCGAAAGAATTAGGAAACGAAATCCCAGAAAATCCAGTTATTTTCATGAAACCAGACACTGCTGTATTGAAAAAAGGCAGTGATTTCTACATTCCAGAATTTTCTGATGATGTGCATTATGAATTAGAAGTGGTGCTAAAAATTTCTAAAGGCGGAAAATATATCCAAAAAGAAAATGCACCTAAGCATTATGACGAAATTGCGCTTGGAATAGATTTTACCGCTAGAGATTTACAGTTTCAGCTCAAAGGAAAAGGTTTGCCTTGGGAACTCGCAAAAGGTTTTGACGGAAGTGCTGTAGTTTCTGATTTTTTTCCAAAAGAAAACTTTGATTTGAGTAATTTGAAATTTCAACTTCAAAAAAATAAAGAAATCGTGCAAGATGGCAATACCAATCTGATGATGTTTTCGCCAGATGATATTATTGCTTTTGTCTCTCAATATTTCACTCTAAGAGTAGGAGATTTAATTTTCACAGGGACGCCAAAAGGTGTAGGAAAGGTATCAGAGAAGGATGAACTAGAAATGTTTTTAGAAGGCGAAAAGGTTTATAGTCTGCGCATACAATAAATCATGCCCAAAAGCTTTTATTTCCCACTAAAAAATTGTAGATTAGTACTGTTATAAACACACGCCATGAAAAATATTATTTTACCTATCGATTTTTCTGACACTACAGATACTCTTGTAGAAGGCGCTGTAGATTTTGCAAAAGAAATTGCCGGAAAAATCTTTTTAATACACGTAGCTCCTGCAGATATAGGTTTTGCTATAGGAGATATGGGATTTCAATATTTCCCAGAGATAGAAAAATCTGAAATTTCTGAAGAACTCGCCGAGTTGAATGAAATTGAAAAAAGAATAGAAGCAAAAGGTGTAGCTTGTGAACATTTGCTGAAACAAGGCATCGCTGCTGAGATTATTTTAGAATATGCTAAAGATAAAAAAGCCAACTACATTGTGATGGGAAGCCATGGAAGAAGTGGAATTTATGATGTTTTCGTAGGAAGTCTTACCAAAGATATCACGAAAAAATCTACTATTCCGGTTTTGGTAGTACCTTGTCACAAATAATTTTAACAAAAAGAAAATAAAAAAATCCCGAAATTTTACATTTTCGGGATTTTATATTGTTAAGAAATCTGATTAATCTTCTTTAGTGTGTAATTCTGGGTTGTAGTATGGGAATTTACCTTCTGTAGGTGAATAATATTCTTTATCTTTATTATTCCCTAATGTAGTTACTAAAACATAACACCAATAGCAAAATAAAGCACTAGCTACAATAAATAGAATCCAGTTCAATACGTTTCCTGCGAAATCATAGAATCCGAAAGACCATTTGAACAAATCACTTAAGAATAACCAAAAAGACGTCATTTTTTTCTTATTTTAAATTAACTTTGCACAAAATTAATAAAAATGTTCAGATTACTATCAAAAGAAAGCAATATTTTTTCGATTCCTGTCTATATATTTTTTTTATTTCTTTTGATAATATCATTTAATATATTGGATTTCAAAACATTAGGTGTTTTTTCTAGCATTATTACGTTTTGCGGATTTGCTTTAGGATATTTTCTTTTTAACGCTATTGGTCTGAATTACAATACTCATCTTCCTCTTTTTCTGTATACTTTTTTTGTATTTGCATTATATCCGGGAAGTTTAGACATAGGAATTGCGATGTCACTATTTACCAATTCTTTTGTAATGGTTTTATTGACCAGCAATCAAGATGAAGTAAGAAAAAATTCATACCTGATTATTGGAGCAATTTTGGCGGTGAATTTCTTGTTTTTGCCTACAACATGGCCTATGTTTATTTTCGTATTGATTCACCTTATTTCTACTTCAGATCATATTTCGCTGAATATTTTCAGATTATTTTTTGGGAATACATTGGTTTTTGGAACTTATTTTGGTGTGATGTATCTTATTGGTTATCATGATTTTGACGAGAGTTACATTCCCTATGTAGAAAACTCACTCATGCAAAATTATTATCCGTTGTATCTTCTTTTTCCCGTTGCTTTATATGTGCTGTATGCAGTAATGGACCATTTTGCCAATTTTAATAAAAAAAGTCCTTCAAGTAAATTTAAGTATACTTTTATGCTTTTGTTTTTCTTGGCACAATTGGTAACTGTTTTCCTTTACATGGGCAAAAATTATGAATATTTACTTTTATTGGTTTTACCGAATGTGATTATCCTTTCTAGAGCCTTGAGATTTTTGAAAAAATATTGGATGAAAGAATTCGGATTATGGATAATTATTCTCACTTTATTACTTTTTAAACTTAGCACTTATGTAAACATAGGTGAATTGATATAGATATGATTCAAATAGATGATAAATTAATTTCTGAAGATATTTTTTCTGAAGAATTTGTATGTAACCTCAGCAAATGCAAAGGAATCTGCTGTGTAGAAGGAGATGCGGGAGCTCCGCTTGACAAAAATGAGACTGAAATTTTGGAAAGAATTTTTCCAAAAATTAAAAGTTATCTTAGACCAGAAGGAATTGCCGCCATCGAGGAGCAAGGAACTCATGTTACTGATATTGATGGCGATTTGGTAACGCCACTCGTAAATGGTGGAGAATGCGCTTATGTAATTTTTGATGAAAAAGGCATCACCAAATGTGGCATTGAAAAAGCATACGAAGATGGTGTAGTAGATTGGCAAAAACCCATTTCTTGTCACCTTTATCCGATTAGAGTAACAGAATACAGAAATTTCTCTGCAATTAACTATCACGAATGGGACGTTTGTAGTGACGCCTGTACTTTAGGAAAAGAATTGCAAGTTCCTGTTTATAAATTTCTGAAAACGCCACTGATTAGAAAGTACGGCGAAGATTTTTACAAAACCCTTTGCGAAGCAGCAGAAGAATGGGAACGCGAATTTAATTCGTAGGAAAAGTAGAATATGTATTATTGATTACCAAAACATAATTTCCTTGATTCTGGGAATTGGTTTTGGTAATTTTTATAGGATTTCCTTTTTCATCTACTTCATAAGTAAAGGTATTTTCTACCACTTCACTAT
>CAZHCK010000032.1:0-2030 GCA_964530915.1 uncultured Cloacibacterium sp.
ACGAAGAAATAGAAGAAGATTTTATAATTGAAAAAAAATACAGAAAGCCTTTATTAGATTCTATTTTACAATACTATAAAATGCACTTTCCAGAATTTTATGCTCCTAAATCTTTACCTGTAATTTTAGAAGTATTCGAATAAAAAAAACCGCCTAATTAGGCGGTTGTATTTTTTAGTCTTCTGCTGAGGTTCTTGTTTCTGTTTTAAACACTTGGAAGTTAAAAACAAATGTTCTATTTCTAAAACTATAAGCAGAATAAGCAAAATGATCATCTCTTGCAAATGCAGCTCTAGATGGTACTATAATTACGCCTTGTAAGTTGTAGTTATCCGTATCATTTAATTCACAACTTTGGAAATTTTTAATCGCCTCTTGGAAACCTTCCATTTCATAGAATGCTCTGGTTTTAGTAGTGCTATTGTCTGTATTGTATTTGTTTAAAACACTTGTTCTTACATGGAAATAAGCAGGGTCTATTTCTGGTGTTCCTGTAGTAATAATAGTGGTTCTAAAAGGATATTTAGAGTCAAATTTCACTACATTATCACTGCCTTTTACAGCTACGTAAGTATAAGTGTTGTGCATTAACTTTATTTTATCAGTAGCTACGATGGTTTTTCCATTAGTAGGAGTGTATCTGCTGATGTAAATTACTCCAGAATTTAGTTTTACGGGATTGTAATCAGATAGAGGTTTCTCATTATCATCTGTGGTAGAAGTACTGCTGAATGCTACGATATTTCCTCTAGAATCAAAATAGTTATCTTTTAAAAATTTTTGAATGGCCTCATCATCATATGTATTCTGAGTTTCTATACTCACTTCTTCTGTAGTGCTGTTATTGTCATCATCATTATTACATGATGTGATAGCTAAAGAAGCTAAAGTAAGAAACAAAAATATTTTTTTCATAAGTTTTTTATCCTTTAGATTTGTTTAATTAAATTGCTCGATATTTTCAATAACTGCAAAAGTATAAATAAATTATGAGAATTGATAAATTTTTATGGAGTATTAGGTTTTACAAAACAAGAAATATAGCAGCCGAAGAAATTAAGAAAAATAGAGTTTCTATAGGAGAAAATACCGTAAAATCTTCCAAAGAAGTAAAAGAAGGAGATGTTATCAAGATAAGAAAAAATCAAATCGACTATAAAATTAAGGTTTTACAAATTCCCAAAAGTAGAATAGGAGCTAAATTAGTTGCCCTTCATGTAGCAGACATGACCGAGAAAGAACAATATGAATTGCTAAAACTCAGAAAAATGTCTCAGGATTATTATCGTACCAAAGGAGAAGGAAGGCCAACCAAAAAAGACAGAAGAGATATGGATGATTTCTTAGAAACAGACCATGATGAAACTTCTATGACAGAGGATGATTGGGATTCTTTCTTTAAGGATGTAGTTGAAGAATAGTAGTAATTTCCTCTACTATTTCTTCTGGCGTTTTATAATCTGTATCTACAATGTATTGTGCTTTATTATAAAAAATATTTCTCTCAAAAAGGTGTTTGGCGATAAATTCTGGTAAATCTTCATCATTTATTCTCGCAATAAGAGGTCTTTTTTCTTTTTGTTTAGATAATCTTTGAACCAGTGTGCCAATATTTGCTCTTAAATAAATGGTGATAGAATTATTATTAAGGATTTCCATGTTATTGTAGTAAACAGGAGTGCCACCACCTAGACTGATGATGCAATTTTCTTGGGAGGCAAGAAGCTCTTCCAAAGTTTCTTTTTCTGACTTTCTAAAGTAGATTTCACCCTTTTTCTCGAAAATTTCGGGTATGGTCATGTTTTTTTTCTTAGAAATTTCTTTGTCGAGGTCAAAAATTTTAAAATTTATTTTTTCTCCCAATATTTTGGAAATGTGAGATTTACCGCTTCCCATGTAGCCTACAAGTGAAATAATCATAATTTTATTTTGCACAAAGTTCTTAAAAAATTTTGAGAATTTAAAAAAAGGCGTATCTTTGCACCACTTTTTAACAGAGATGTTAAGGAGACCTGGTAGCTCAGCTGGTA
>CAZHCK010000032.1:2130-28793 GCA_964530915.1 uncultured Cloacibacterium sp.
GAGCAATACACTTTTAATGTATGGGTCCTGGGTTCGAATCCCAGCCAGGTCACAACAAAATTCCGTATACCCTTTACGGATTTTTTTTGCCTACGTGGTGAAATTGGTAGACACGCCATCTTGAGGGGGTGGTTTCCTAAGGATGTGCTGGTTCGAGTCCAGTCGTAGGCACGAAGAGCAAAAAATAAACAAACTTAGAAATTTTTATAAATTTCAAAGACCTGGTAGCTCAGCTGGTAGAGCAATACACTTTTAATGTATGGGTCCTGGGTTCGAATCCCAGCCAGGTCACAATTTACGAAAGTAAATTTTTTTCATATTAATATTTTGTGATTTGGTGTTTAAAAGCCTTCAAGGTAACTTGAAGGCTTTTTATTTGTTTTTTATCCTAAATGCATATTGTCTATTAATCTTACCGTGTCTGCATACGCTACTATAAATGCTCTGTATTTTTTATCTTCATCGATAGCATGTGCTTCTTTAAGCGTTTCTTCATCTGCAATGACAAAATATTCTAATTCGAAATTAGAATTTCTAAAAATATCAGTCACCCTTTGTTTAATTTCTTCCAGAGAAATCACTTTAAACCATTCTTTTACTTTTGTAAGTGTTTCGTAGATGATGGTTGCTTCTTTTCTTTGGGTTTCTGTAAGTCTTACATTTCTAGAACTCATGGCAAGTCCATCTTCTTCTCTTAAAGTCGGAACTCCATGAATTTTTACGGGTAGTTTTGTTTTTTCTACCATTTTTTTGATAATGGCTAATTGCTGGTAATCTTTTTCGCCAAAGTAAGCATTGTGTGGCTGTACTTGTCTGAAAAGTTCTTCTACGATGGTTCCTACTCCGTCAAAATGACCTGGTCTGTATTTGCCTTCCATTTCGTTTTCGAGTCCGTCGAAATCATATTTTTTGCTGTTTAGTCCATCTGGATACATTTCTTCTACATTAGGAACGTAAACTGCGTCTACTCCTGCTTTTCCTAAAAGTTCTATGTCTTTTTCTAATGTTTTCGGGTATTTTTGAAAATCATCTGGATTATTAAATTGGGTAGGATTTACAAAAATGGAAGAAATAACCTCGTCGTTTTCTTTTTTAGCAGCTTTGTAAAGAGAAAGGTGACCTTGATGTAAAGCGCCCATTGTTGGGGCAAATCCTATCTTTTTGCCCATTTCTCTCTGTCTTTCAACATAATCAATCAGTGTTTTTTTGCTTTTCAGAACTTTCATAAAAATTGTATTTAGGGTAAAGTTATAAAAAATTGTTAATTAAAAGAAATTCGGTTATTTTTTTGTATTTTTGCATAATTAACCGTCTTTGTATAGAGAAGAAAAAAATATTATGCCGAATCAAAAGATTTTATACGTCACCACAGAGATGTTTCCATATCAGGAAGATAGTAATATGGCGATGATGGTGAACAAGATGGCACTGAAGATGCACCAAGAAGGCAATGACGTAAGAGTTTTTATGCCGAGATTTGGATTAATCAGCGAGAGAAAATTTCAGTTGCATGAAGTGATTAGATTATCTGGAATGAATATTATTATCAATGATTTAGACCAACCGTTAATCATAAAAGTAGCTTCTTTGCCAGGAGAAAGATTGCAGGTTTATTTCATAGATAATGAAGAGTATTTCAAAAGAAAATTATATTATCAAGATGAAGATAATATTCCTTTTGAAGATAATGATGAGCGAGCAATTTTCTTTGCAAGAGGTGTAATAGAAACCATTAAAAAACTAAATTGGGTTCCAGATATTATCCATTTTAATGGATGGATGGCTTCATTTATTCCGATTTACCTTAAAAATTACTATAAGACAGATTCTTATTTTAATGATACTAAACTTGTACTTTCTGTGTACAATGAAAAAGATTTATCTCTAGGCGACAATATTACTGAAAAATTAAAGTTTGATAATATTGAAAACCTTAAAGCATTAGAAGAGCCTACCATTCAAAGTTTTGTAATAGAAAGCATGAATTTGGTAGATACTATTGTAAAAGGAGATGAATTTTTAGAAGAAAAACTAGACAAAGCCTTTGAAGAATCTAAAACACCTAAAAACGAATATGTAGACGGCGGTTCTATAAGCGAAATTTACTAATCACAAATCACATATAATTACTTAAATGATAAAAGAAATTCAGAATATCTTTAGGCTATTTTTTATTTTATTTTCGGGAGCTGCTATTACAGTAGCTTGTGAATCCGAGCCAGACGAATTAGGAATGCAATTTTTCCAAAATGGAACAGCTCAAGGAACAGAAGAAAGTTTCGATGTAGTAGCCTATAATGTTTATAATAATGATGCGCTAGAAGCAGATAATGACAGACTATCAGAAGCTACTTTAGGTGCTTTTGATGAGGCAAACTTCGGGATGCAAAAGTCATCATATGTTACTCAAGTAAGATTATCTTCTTATGATCCAGATTTTGGTGCAAATGCAATAGTGGATTCAGTAGTTTTACAGATGAAGCCTTTATATCAAACAGCTACAGATTCAGTAGTGACTAAAACATATGAAGATTACGTACACCCAGATAATATAGCTGCAAAAAAAGTAGTATCGAGTTATCCTATTAAAAAATACGGAAAAGCAAAAAGTAATTTCACGATTAATGTACATGAAGTTACCGATTTCTTATATTCCACAGAAACTAACTTCTATTCGAATCAACAAGTCAATACAGGGACTTTATTAGGAACCAAATCATTTGACGGATTTATTAGATCTATTAAAATTACCAAAGACTCTGATAATTCTGAATTATTCAGCAGAGATGCAGGTTTAAGAATTTCTTTAGATAAAGATTTTTTCCAATCTAAAATTATTGACAAAAAAGGTTCTTTTGAATTAAAAGATGCAGCGAGTTTTATCAGACATTTCAGAGGTTTGAAATTTTCTGTAGTAGAAAATGATGGTTATATTTTTAGTTTTAACCCTAATGAATTATCTGCTATTATCTATTATAAATATGATAAGACAGAAAATAATACTACTACAAGAACTCAAGGAAGTTATACACTAGATTTAGGTTCATCTAATGTTCATTTTAATCAAATACAATATAGCCGTAGTAATACTTTCTTAAATTACGTTTCAAGCACACCTAATACCAATGGTGATACTAAGCTTTTCCTCCAAGGAATGGGCGGTCCAGGTGCTGAAGTAGTTATTCCTGATGCCATTATTGCTAAGCTTAAAAATTTATATAAAAACGAAAAAGCAGGTTTGCTTTCTGCTAAAATAAGATTGTATTCAGACGAAGTTTTATGGAATAATTCTTATGCTAAGCCAGATACCTTTGCTACATTAGTAAAAACAATAGGTACAGATAATACGACTACATTTTCGTTTTTCCCAGATAGAGATATTTTTGCTTATTCTGGAGTTTATAAAATGGTAAATGCAGTAGATTTAGATAAAAATCCTGCTTACTATGAAATTAGTATTACTCAGTTTATTAAAAATATTGTAGAAAAAGAAGAAGCAAATAAACCAATTACTATCAATGTTGGTAGTTTCCAAACTTCATCTACCACAGGAGGATTATTAGGAACAGATTATACTACTAAAGCATATGCTCCTCAAAGAATTGTTCTAGTAGGAACGGATCCAAGCCTAGATGCTAACCCGAATCCTAGTAATACCAAATATGCTCAATTAAAAGTAATTTACTCAAAAAAATAATATAACTATGTGCGGAATTGTAGGTTATACAGGTTTTCAAGATGCTTATGATATTGTTATCAACGGCTTGAGAAGATTAGAATATAGAGGTTATGACAGTGCAGGAATTGTACTTGAAGATAAAAATAATAATTTTGAGGTTAAGAAAACTAAAGGAAAAGTTTCTGATTTAGTTGCTATTTCAGAAAACTTGAAAGGAACTTCTCATATTGGGATGGGACATACAAGATGGGCAACTCACGGAGTTCCTAGTGATAGAAATTCTCACCCACATGTTTCCAACGATGGTAAAATAGCATTGGTACATAATGGTATTATAGAAAATTATGATACGATTAAGACAATGCTTATTGGCAAAGGTTTTACTTTTTTATCTGAAACCGATACAGAAGTTCTAGTAAATCTTATTCAATATATTTTAGATACTCAAAATGTAGATTTTCCACAAGCAGTAAGATATGCTTTAAACGAAGTTTACGGAGCGTATGCAATTACAGTAATGCACAAGGATTATCCAGGAGTTTTAGTAGTAGGAAGATTAGGTTCACCATTGGCAATTGGTTTAGGAGACAAAGAATATTTTATCGCTTCAGATGCTTCACCATTTGTGGAATTTACTAAAGAAGCAGTTTATCTAGAAGATGGACATATGGCTACTATTTCATTAGAAAATGGTGTAGATATTAGAAGCATCAAAGAAAATGAAAAAATAGAACCTGCTATCCAAGAACTTAAATTATCATTAGAACAAATAGAAAAAGGAGGTTATGAGCATTTCATGTTAAAAGAAATTTTCGAACAGCCAAAATCTATTCAAGATACATTAAGAGGTAGACTACTCGTAAATGAAGGCATTATAAAAATGGCTGGAATTTGGGATCACCTTGATAGAATTAATAAAGCAGAAAGAATCATCATCATTGCGTGTGGTACTTCTTGGCATGCTGGTTTAATAGGAGAATATCTTATCGAGGAATTTGCAAGAATTCCTGTAGAAGTAGAATATGCTTCAGAATTTAGATACAGAAATCCTATCATTACTGAAAAAGATATCGTTGTAGCTATTTCTCAATCAGGAGAAACTGCAGACTCTATGGCAGCGATTAAATTGGCTAAAGAAAAAGGAGCATTCATCTATGGAATTTGTAATGTGGTAGATTCATCCATTGCAAGATTTTCAGATGCAGGTTCTTATACTCATGCTGGTCCAGAAATTGGAGTGGCTTCTACCAAAGCATTTACAGCTCAATTAACTATTTTATCACTTATCGCCCTTAAATTAGGTAAGCATAATGGTAATCTAAGTAATGCAGAATTCATGAGACTCATCACGGAGTTAGATAATATTCCTAAAAAAGTAGAAGAGGTTCTAAAATCTACACATGATTATGTGAAAGAAATTGCACATGATTTTGTGAATTCTACTAATTTCTTATACTTAGGTAGAGGATTTAATTTCCCTGCAGCATTAGAAGGTGCACTTAAATTGAAAGAGATTTCTTATATCCATGCAGAAGGTTATCCAGCAGCAGAAATGAAACACGGTCCTATCGCTTTGATAGACGAAAATATGCCAATTGTAATCATTGCTCCTAAAAAAGGTCATTATGATAAAATTGTAAGTAATGTTCAGGAGATTAAAGCAAGAAAAGGTAAGGTAATCGCTGTAGTAAATTATGGAGATGAGCAAGTAGCTTCAATGGCAGATTATGTAATAGAAATTCCTGAAACTTCAGAATGCTTCTCACCAATAGTTGCATCTATTCCGTTACAATTATTAGCTTACTACATTGCTGTTTACAGAGGTGCCAATGTAGACCAGCCAAGAAATCTTGCAAAATCTGTAACAGTAGAATAAATTTTTAATCAGATACAAAATATTTTACTTTAATTTTCGTTTAAAAAAAATCTTAAAGATTTGTTAAAAAAAAAATTAATTATATATTTACCGCTTTAAACTATAATAGTATAATGAAAAGAATGTTTCTTTTGATGCTTGCAGCATCTTTTGTGGTTTCATGTTCTAAAGGTGGAGGAAGAGCAAGCTCTGGAAAACCAGACTCTAGAGGAGAATTGGTTCCAAAAGAAAGTAAAAAGTCTTTTGAGGCTCAAAGACCTTATGGTATGGTGGCCATTCCTGGTGGTTCTTTCGTAATGGGGCAAGGTGATGCAGACTTTACCGCAACACCAGAAAAAGCTCCTCTGAAAACAGTTACTGTTTCTTCATTTTTTATGGACGAAACAGAGGTAACCAATTCAGAATACAGACTCTTCGTAAACTATGTAAGAGACTCTATTGCGAGAACATTATTAGCAGAAGCTGCAGGTGATGGAACTAGTGGTGCAGGAATTGATAATTATGCATTTAAATCAAAAAAAGCAGGAGCAAATGTTACACCATATGAAACATTTTTAGAATCACAAGGTGATAGAGATGGATACAATGATTCTAGAAAATTAGATTGGAGAGTGCCATTATACTGGAAAACTGGTCAATATCCAGACGAAAAATATGCAGAGGTAATGGAATCTCTTTACTTACCGCCAGCTAAAAGAATTAACAACGAAAGACTTCTTGATACTCAGAAATTAAAATATTCTTACGAATGGGAAGATATTGCAACTGCGGTAAAAGATAAAACAAGAAGTGCAAGCTATCTTAAAAAAGAAAGCATTGCAGTTTACCCAGATACTACAGTTTGGGTTAAAGATTTTAACTATGCATATAACGAGCCTTTATTTGATAGATATTTTTGGCATAGAGCTTATAAAGATTATCCAGTAGTAGGAGTAACTTGGGATCAAGCAAGAGCTTTTTGTGATTATAAAACGAAAGCAAAAAGAGACTACGTGAAATCTGGTAAAAAAAGAGGCGACAATCCTATGAAATTTAGACTTCCAACTGAAGCAGAATGGGAATACGCAGCAAGAGGTGGTCTAGAAAACGCAACTTATCCATGGGGTGGTCCTTATCTTACAGATGATAGAGGTTGTTATTTAGCAAACTTTAAACCGAAAAGAGGTAATTACATAGAAGACGAAAAGAAAGGAACTTATCCATATACAGCTCCAGTAAAAAGATTCCATAGAAATGGTTTTGGTCTATATGACATGGCTGGAAACGTAGCAGAATGGACTGAGTCTCCTTACAGCAACTCTACTTATCAATTCTCGTCAACTTTAAATCCTTACTTATCAAACCAAGCCTACAGAGAACTTAAAAAATCTGTAAGAGGAGGTTCTTGGAAAGATGTAGGTTACTTATTAATGACAGGCTATAGAGACTGGGAAAGAAAAGATTCTGCAAGAAGTTATATTGGTTTTAGAACTATTCAAGACGTTCCTGCAGGAACAGCGAGATTGAGAAGATCAAGCAAATAAAAAGTTAAAATTAAATTATCAAAAAACTATTAAAAAATCAAAGGTATGATTGGGAATCCGTTTAAAACTAAAGACACAACTTTAAATTTTATTTATTCAGCAGGTGCTGCTGTTGTAATTTTAGGAGCATTATTTAAGTTAAATCACTGGAATATTGGACCATTAACTGGTACTTGGATTCTAGCAATCGGGTTAGGTGTAGAAGCTTTAATTTTCTTAATCTTTGCATTTGATGCTCCAAAAGAAGAAGCTTCTTATGCTTGGGAAAATGTTTATCCAGAATTATTAGATGCAGATGCTCAGCCAAAAGCTAGAAAAGTAGCTACGGTAGAAACTTCTGACTTAGACGTTACCTTGTCAAATAAATTAGATAAAATGTTAGCTGATGCTAAACTAGATGTAGAATTATTTGAAAGATTAAAAACAGGAATTGATAAATTCTCAACTTCTGTAGAACAAATTAATTCTACTGTAGATGTATCACAAGCTACTACTAAATATAATGATCAATTAACTTTAGCTGCTAGTCACCTAGAAAGTATGAATGCATTGTATTCACTACAATTAGAGCATGGTAAAGCACAAAGCGAAATGAGTAAAAAGTATGTAGAAGATATCCAAAAATCTGCAGACCAATCTCAGAAATTTAATGATGAATTAGCAGGTCTTACATCTAATTTAAATAATCTTAATAGAGTTTACGGAGGTATGCTTTCTGCAATGAAAGCTTAATTTTCTTTCAATATTTTAATCAATAAAAATTTAAAAAAAAGAATTAAAATGGCAAAAGGAAAACAAACACCTCGTCAGAAAATGATTAACCTGATGTATCTGGTTTTCATTGCGATGCTTGCAATGCAGATAGATCAAGAAATCATCAGATCATACCAAGATACTAATCAATCTCTTACTGATTCTAGAGGATCAGCAGAAGAGAAAAATAAAATCTTTGAAATCACTTTAAAGGCTAAAGCTGATAATTCACCTGAAACCTTTGGGTTGGCAAGTCAGCAATATCAAGGAATGAAGTCAAAAGCTGATGAGTTAGTAGATTTTATTGAAAATATAAAAGGACAATTAAAAACAGAAGCAGGATTTGATGCTAACAAAAATGTAGAAGATAATTTTTCTTCTTTAAACAATACAGATGCTGTAACTAAAAAGTTCTTTAAAGGTGGAGATGCAGAATTACCAACTAAAAATTCTGAGGATTTAAAGTCTAAAATGGCTGCGCTTCAAAGCTACATCATTCAAAATTTTGGAAACAATAAAGATTTAGTTTCTGTAGTAGAGAGAGCTAAAAAAAGACTATCAACTGATGATGCACCTTATAAAAAACAAGGTAAAAACTGGATACAATACAAATTTTATAATCAGCCTTTAATTGCTGCACTTTCTAATTTAGAGGTAATTCAGTCAGAAGCTAGAAACTTACAGTCAGACGCTCTTTCTCTAATGTTAAGAGAAAAAGTAGATGCAGATATCAAGTTTGATGCTTTCGAAGCGGTAGTTGCTGCTCCAGATATAATTATTCAAGGAGAACCAGCTGAAGCGAAAGTATTTATTGGGACTTATGACAGTAATTTACCAGGATTTGGTGTTGCTGGTGCAGACAGAACAGAAAACGGAATTGGTTATAAATCATTAGTTTCTTCTACTCCAGGAGAATATACTTTCAATGGTATTGTTTCATTTAATGATGCTAATGGTAAAAAATTAGAATACAAATTCTCTCATCCATATAGAGTAGTTCCTGGTGCTAAAGAAGTAGCATTCGAAAGTGGAGCTTTATTATCTGCTGATAAAATGAACGTTTTATACCGTGGTGTTCAGAATCCAATTTCTGGTTCTATCCTTGGTGCTGATAATAGCCAAACTACACTTACCGCAACTGGTGGAACAGTTACTAAAAAAGGTGGAGGTTCTTGGGCAATTACTCCAGGTTCAGGTAATTCTACTACATTAACCATTTCAGGAAAAGGGCCTAAAGGTCAAGTTATTTCTCAGAAATTTGAGTTTAGAATTAAAAATGTTCCAGCTCCTCAAGGACAAATTAGAGGTGAAAACGAGGTTACAATGCCAGCAACTTCTATTGCTAATCAAACAGTTGGTGCTGCCATTCCAGATTTCGATTTCCCTGTAGCATTTGAAGTAACAGGTTTCAAATTTAAGGTTCCAGGAAAAGCTGCGATGTTTGTAAATGGTAACTCATTAAGTTCTGTAGCAGGTCTTACTAAGAACCTAAGATCAGGAGATATTTGTTACATTGCAGGTATTCAAGCAACTGCAACTGGTTTAGGAGGTCAAACTCTGAAAAAAATCAGTCCTATTGTAATAAATGTTCAATAATTTAGTTATTAAGAATATACATATCATATCATTAAAATGAAAAAGATTTTAATTTTACTATTAGCATTAAGTGTTTTTTCTGTAGACGCGCAGACAAAGAAAAGAACTACGAAGAAGAGAACTGCTAAAAAAACTACAGTTGCTAAACAAGAAACTCCAGCTCCCGCAGTTGAAGCAGCTCCTGTTACTCCTAATGTTAATACTGAAGTTACAGCTACAGCACAACCAGAAGCTGATTTAGAGCCTATTAACTCATTATCTATATTAAATGCTAAGTCTCCTGCAGCTTTCAGAGTATACAGAGAGATTGGGACTGTTAAGAAAGGTGATTCAGTTATTTCAGCTAGAAACAAGCCTATTAGCTATGGTTATATAGATGAAAAGGACGTGCTAAGAAGTATGGTGGTTTGGGAAATTATTGATATGAATGAAAAAATCAATCAGCCATTTTATCATAATGCTGACGGAATTGTTTCTCAAAATAAATCTTTATATCAATTGTTGATTGACAACATCATGAGTGGTGATATTAAAGAAGTATATGATGATGAAATGTTCATGACCAAGCTTGCGCCAGAAGCGATTAAGCAGAGATTGTCAGTAACTAAAGAATCTGACTGGTTAATTGATAAAAGAAATGCTGGAGAAAAACTTACTCCAGAAGATATTAAAGCGGGAACAGACGTTATTGAAACTAAAACTGAAAGCGTAAAACTTCTTAAAGTTAAAGGAATGTGGTACGTAGACAGAAGAGATGGTCAAATGAAATACAGACTTCTAGGTATTGCTGCTATGGGACCAGATCCTACCATGATGGCAGAAAAAACTGCAGATGGTGTTTCTTTAGGTAACAAAGATGAATTGATTGATCTTTTCTGGGTGTATTATCCAGATGCTAGAGAAGTTCTTGCAAATTCTGTAGTTTTCAACAGCAAAAACTTATCTTCAGATTTAACTTATGATGATATTCTTAATGCGAGAAGATTTTCTTCAATTATCTATAAATCAGATAATGGTTTAGGAACAGGAATCATTAAAGATTATATTCCTAATGATGCTGAAGAACAATTAGAAGAATCAGACAGAATTAAAAATCAAATTCTAGAAATGGAAAACGATATGTGGAATTATTAATCCAAATATCCTTATATAAACAAAAAACCTAAGTATCTTTGCTTAGGTTTTTTTATTGACAATTTATGACGAAATCCGTAGAATATATTATCGTAGGAGATGGTTATGCAGCAATGTTTTTAGCGCATCAATTCATTAAAAATAATAAATCATTTTTTCTTTTTACCGAGGGCAAAAAGAGCGCATCAATGGTTTCTGCGGGAATGATAAATCCTGCGGTTCTTAAACGTTTTACCACTTTTTGGTTGGCGCAAGAACAAATCGATTCTCTTAAAAATACCATGACCGAAATTGAACAATATACAGGTCAAAATTATTTGATAGAAAAACCTATTCTAAGAGTTTTTCATGACGAAAAAGAAAAAGAATTATGGCTGAAAAAATCAGATGACGAAAGTTTAAAACCTTTCCTTTCTAAAGATTTTGTAAAACTAAATTCTGTCAAAAATCCATTTGAATGTGGAGTGGTGAATCAATCGGCTCGATTAGATGTAAGTGGTTTTTTCACAGATATGATGAACTTTTTAGAAAATCAAAATTATCTTATCAAAGAAAAATTTGATTATCAGTTATTGAAACCTAATGATTCTACCTACAAAGATATTTCGTTTAAAAAAATAATCTTTGCCGAAGGAATGGCGGTTAAAGAAAACCCATTTTTCTCAGAAATTCCCGTACATCAGAATAAAGGTCATCATTTAGAAGTTCAACTTTCTGTGCCTTTAGAAGAAGCATTTACCATTAAAAAGAAGCATTTTATTTTTCCATTAAACAACGGAAATTATTATTATGGCGGAACGTATGACCGTGAACAAATCCATCATAAAATTGACGATGCTGCGGTAGAAAAACTCACCAATGCTTTAGCAGAGTTTTATCCTCATGATTTCGAAGTAAAAGAGGTGAAATTTGGCTTTAGACCTACCGTTAAAGATAGAAGGCCGATTTTAGGAAATCATCCGGGTTTTGGTAATTTATATGTGTTTAATGGATTAGGAGCAAGAGGAATTCTCAATGGAAATTATTTCTCCATTAACCTATACCATCATTTAGAAAACGGTGAAGAAATTCATCCAGAAGTAGATTTAAAAAGATTTCAATAAAAAATCCGCAATAGTTTGCGGATTTTTTGCAGAAAGGAAGGGATTCGAACCCTCGATACAGTTACCCGTATACTACCTTTCCAGGGTAGCTCCTTCAACCACTCGGACACCTTTCTTTTTCAGATGGCAAAGGTAGAATTTATTCTTCAATTTCCGAAATTTCTCCGCGTAGATTTTTCTTGAAATTTTCTGCAAAATTTCTTGAATAATTCGGGTTATCGATTAAATGCATTGCCTTTGCTAAGGCACTTTCGGCAGTGATGTCATGACCGCTTATTGCGCCTATCTTTTTGAAAATGTTACTGTTATTGTATTTTCCGATGCTTATTCCACCAGAAACACATTGAGAAATCACTACGATTTCAGTTCCGTTATTTCTGATTTTTTGAAGCACTTCTTCCATTTTTTTATTGCTGAAAATCGTTCCAGAACCAAAAACTTGAAGAATTAAAACTTTGATTTTAGGAATTTGAGGTAAACTTTCTAAATTGATTCCAGGGAAAATTCTCCACAAAAGAATGCTGTCATTCAAATGTAAATCCACCGAAAAATCTTCTTGATGAGGCGTTCTGTATAACATGGCTTCTTCCACTTTCAAATGAACACCAGATTCTCCTAAAATTGGGTAATTTGGACTGATAAATGCAGCGAAATTCTCAGCAGAATATTTTAAACAACGGTTTCCTCTCAATAATTTATATTCGAAATAGAGCGCCACTTCTTGTACCACCGCTTCATCATTTTGATATAAACTCGCATAATAAAGACTCGTGAGTAAATTTTCTTTGGCATCAGTTCTTAAATCTCCGATTGGCAATTGCGAACCCGTCAAAATCACAGGTTTTCTTAAATTTTTGAGCATGAAACTAAGCGCAGAAGCAGTATAAGCCATCGTGTCTGTTCCGTGAAGAATCAAAAATCCATCAAAAAGGTGATAATTTTCCTCAATCAATTGAGCGATTTCCTTCCATTCTTCTGGTCCTACATCTGATGAATCCAATGGTTCTGAAAACTGATGAACGCTTACTTCACATTCAAGCAGATTCATCTCTGGAATTTTATTGAAAATATGATTGAAATCAAAAGCGCGAAGACTATTGGTTTCATAATCTTTCTCCATTCCTATGGTTCCGCCTGTGTATATGATGAGGACTTTTCTTTTCATGTAAAATTTTCTTTTTTGTAGAATTTTTCAGACTTTAAAGTTAAAAATTTAAAGTTAATTTCTAAAATATTTTGCAATTTTGCCAAATGATTCCTAAAAACAGACTTCAAGAAACTTTTGATTATTTAAAACAATTTCTTACCGATGAAAGATTGAGCAAAATAGAGCATTTTTCTCAGGAAAGTTCAGATTTTGTGCTTCCCGTGATGGAAGATGTGTATCAGTTCCGTAATGCAGCAGCGATTGTAAGAAGTGTAGAAGCGTGTGGTTTTCATCATGTGGTTGCCTTGGAAGAAGAAAATGTTTTCAATCCAAATTTGAAAGTGACGAAAGGTGCAGAAACTTGGGTGAAGGTAGAAAAAATGCCCAATAATTTAGATTCTTTAAAGGAAATCAAAAACAGAGGGTATGAAATTTTGGCAGTTTCTCCAGAGAATAACGCGACTATGTTACCTGATTACCAAGTAAAAGAGCCGATTGCATTGGTTTTTGGGACTGAATTAGAAGGCGTTTCTGATGAAATTTTAGATTTTGCAGACGAAACTTTGGCGATTCCCATGTATGGTTTTACTAAGAGTTTTAATGTGTCTGTTGCCGCTGCAATTTGTATGTATGAATTGAAACAAAAGCTTATGAAATCTGGGATTGATTACAAACTTTCTGAAGAAAAATTACTGGAAATGAAAATCAGATGGACAGTAAATTCCATCAGAAGTGGAGAAGAACTTTTGGAACATTTTTTGCGTACTTAATTATAAAATTTTCCTATGAGATTTCTTATCTTTCTTTTGCTTCCTGTATTTTTTTATTCTCAAAGTGATAGTTTAAGATTCCCAAAACCTTCAAAGTCTGATTTGATTTTTGTTGGTTATCAAGCATCTTTTGACCCAAAAAAAAATGAAAATGATTTTAAAAGATTAAAAACGGTTCATATTATTGAAGTAAATTATTCCAAAGTTTTTGATAGAGGAGGAAGACATCCTGCATCATTTAGTTACTACTTTGGAAATGATTTTGTGATAAATTTTAATCAATTTATTATTGGGCCAAAGTTAGGATTTAATATTAGTAGTAATGCTTTAAGTTTTGGTTCTGAATTAAGTTTTTATACCAATTTTAAAGAAGTTTCGCCAAGGTTTATTCCTTTTGTAGGAATGGGATTTTTTGGTTCAAAATTATTTGTAAGTTTTCCAGTTAAAATTTCAAAAAATGAATTTATACCTGTTAATAAGTTAAATGTTGGGATAACTTTGCCAATTTATAATTTGAATAAAAAGAAATTTGAGATTATCAATAAAAAGTGAATTTCTTTTCTAATAAAAGAAAAAATTGATGATTAACTCTTAAGAAATTGACTTAAAATAATTCCACGCAGCTACGAAAATCCCTGCGGTTTCTGTTCTTAATCTTTGGTGGCCTAAAGAAACGGCTTTAATTCCTTTTTCGGCTAACAGTTGAATTTCCTTTTCAGAAAAATCACCTTCTGGACCAATCAGAAAAGTAGGATTGGGCAATTCTGGAATTTTGCTAAGGTTGATGCGTTCAAAAGCAACATCGCAATGCGCCACAAAAGTCATTTCTGGATTTACATTTTTAATAAAATCTGATAATTTCGTAACATCATTAATTTTTGGAAAAAAGAATCTTAGACTTTGTTTAGAAGCTGCAACAGCTTGTTTTCTAAGCTTTTCGATGTTCAGATTTTTACGTTCTGTTTTTTCAGTATTCAGAATAGTAATCTCCGAAATGCCCATTTCTGTTGCTTTTTCAACAAAAAATTCAATTCTGTCGATGTTTTTGGTAGGTGCAATCGCAATATGTAATTGTCTGCTAAGATTCGGGAAATATTCTTGAACTTCCGTAACGTTCAGATTGACCTTTTTTCCTTCAAAAACGAGATTTCCTTTGGCGAGATTTCCTTTTCCGTCTGTCACGAAGATTTCTTCGCCTTCTTTCATACGAAGAACTTTCACGATGTGCTGTTGCTCTTCGTCATTAATTTTTACATCGGGGATAATTTCGCCAAAGAAAAGTTTCATGTTTTTTATTTTTTGAACAGTGAAATGATTTTTTTTACTAAAGTAATTACCAATACCATGATGATACCACCTAAAATTCCAGCGCCAAATTCATTGACAATCGCAGGTGTAGGTAAATTTTCAACCAAATGATGTAAATATTCTACATTGTGTAGGAAAATTCCTCCAGCTACTAAAATTAAAGCAATAGTACCTACTACTCCTAAAATTTTAATTACCCAAGGCAACATATTGATAAGCAATTGACCAATATTAAATAAAATTCCGCCTTCTTTTCTTGATTTTTTTTGCAGTTTGTAACCAGCGTCATCCATTCTTACAATTAAAGCTACAATTCCGTAAACACCTACTGTAGCGATGATTGAAACGACTGTAACTGTTAGAATTTGGTTAAGAAGCGGTTGGTCTAATACAGAACCTAAAGCAATAATTACAATTTCTAAAGACAAAATAAAATCAGTAGTGATAGCAGATTTTACTTTTGCTTTTTCAGCTGCAATAGGATCATCCATCACATCTAGAGCTTCTTCGTGTTCTGTTTTGTGGTCATTCTTATGAAAGAAAAATTCTATAATTTTTTCGGCACCTTCATAAGCCAAATATAAACCACCAATCACTAAAATAACTTTAATGGCTGCAGGAAATAACCAGTTTAACCCAAAAATAATGGGTAAAATAATCAATTTGTTGAGAAATGAACCTTTGGTAATTGCCCAAAGAACAGGTAATTCTCTGGAAGAAAGGAAACCTGTTGCTTTTTCGGCGTTTACAGCCAAGTCGTCTCCTAAAATTCCTGCGGTTTTTTTGGTTGCCAGTTTACTAGCAACAGCTACATCGTCCATCAATGCAGCGATATCATCTAAAATTGCAAAAAAGCCTGAAGCCATAAGTGTTTAGTTATGAGTTAAAAGTTATGAGTTTGTTAAAAAATTTAAAGTTATGATATTTTTTTCATCATCATCATTACATATCATATCTTGCAGTTGCACTGGTTCTTAAATCTGTAAATTCTCCACGCTCGAATTTTAGTTTTGCTACCATGGCAATCATTGCTGCATTGTCTGTAGTGTATTCAAATTTTGGGATGTAAACGTTCCAGCCTAGTTTTTCTACATTGTTCTGCATGGCATCTCTCAAACCAGAATTGGCAGAAACGCCACCAGCAATTGCTACTTCTTTCACATCGTAATCATTGGCAGCTTTTTCTAATTTTTTCATCAAAACATCTATGATGGTTTTTTGAACAGAAGCGCAAAGATTTTCTACATTTTCTTGAATGAAATTCGGGTTTTCTTTCAGTTGTTTTTGAAGAAAATATAAAACCGAAGTTTTAATTCCGCTGAATGAATAATCGTAGTTTTCGAGTTTAGGTTTTCCAAAAGTAAAAGCATCTGGATTTCCTAATTTAGCGAGTTTATCAATAATTGGACCTGCTGGATAATCGAGCCCCATGATTTTTCCGATTTTGTCAAAAGCTTCACCAGCTGCATCATCAATGGTTTTTCCAATAATTTCCATATCGAAATAGTCTTTTACCAAAACAATCATGGTGTGTCCTCCAGAAACCGTCAAACAAAGGAAAGGAAATTTGGGTGGCATTGGATTTGCATCTTCGATAAAGTGGCAAAGAATATGCGCTTGAAGATGGTTAACTTCAATCAATGGAACATCTAAACTCATCGCTAAAGATTTGGCAAAAGACGTTCCTACAAGCAGAGAGCCTAAAAGTCCAGGTCCGCGAGTAAATCCTATGGCAGAAATATCTTTTTGTTGTATATTTGCTTTAGTGAAGGATTTTTCCACTACAGGAATAATGTTTTGTTGGTGGGCTCTAGAAGCCAATTCTGGAACTACGCCACCATATTCTTGATGTACCGTTTGATTCGCTGCTATATTAGAAAGGATTTTATTTCCGTTAATAATGGCAGCAGAAGTATCATCACAAGAAGATTCTATTCCTAAAATAATTGGTTCATTCATAATTAATGGCAAATTTAGAAAATAATAACTCCGAAAACAACAAACCAATTTCAGAAAAAGTTGGTGAAAAAATAACTGATGTTGCAGAAGGCGTAAAACATACTATAGAACATCCTGTAGAAGCAGCCAAAGAAACTGTAGCTCAGGCTGTAGAAGATGTGCAAAAGTTTTCTTGGTGGGCAAAATTGTTTCTTTGGTTTGCCGCAATTGCGTCTTTTTTATTTCTTACTTTTTTAATCATTATCAATCTTCCTGCAACTAAGGATCGTGCTGCAAATTATGCTTTAGGATTTTTGGAAGAAGACTTTGGAGTAAAAATATCCAAAGAAAAAGTAGAAGTAAACATTCTGGGAGATGTTATTATTCATGGTCTTAGAATAAAGGACGACAGAAATAATGATTTAATTTTTGCCAAGCAATTTAGAGCAGATTCTGACTGGTTATCAATCTTGAAAATTGGAAAATCTAGACAACTTGATTTCTCTACGTTGACGCTTTCTGAGGCAGATGTAAAAGTGGTGACTTATAAAGGTGATTCTATTGATAATTTCAACAGATTTATTACCAAATTTGATAGTGGAAAACCAAGTGATCCTAAAAAACCACCTTTCAAACTCAATTCTAGAGTGGTTATTATAAATTCTAAAATTTCTATCATCAATCAAAATCACGAAGGTGATGAAGGAAAATGGCTACAAGCAGAAAATGTAAATCTTATTGCGCCACATCTTAATATTTCTGGGCCAGATATTCAAGCAAGGATTAATAATCTTAGTTTTAAGACCAAAAGATGGGGGAAAGTACACACTTTAGATACTTTTTCTACAGATTTTTCGATGTCTAAAGAATTTTTGAGTTTAAAAGATTTAACACTTTATACTGATCATTCGCTTTTACAAGGTGACCTTACTTTTCATTTAGATAAAGAAACCAAGTGGCAAGATTTCAATAATAAAGTGAATTGGGAAATGAAAATGAAGCGCGGAAGTGCAGTTTCAGGTTATGATATTTCCTATTTTGCAACAAAATGGGACAATTATACTGCCATCAATCTTTCGGGAGAGATGAATGGGCCGCTGAATAATTTCAGACTCAATGATTTCCTTTTAACAGGCGAAAATGTAAATATTTACACGCCAAATACTAAGTTTAGAAATTTATTGAAAGGGAATTTCAATATTGTAACAAACGATATCTCTACCAATTTTACTTATCCTGCACTTCGAGCGATGGTTCCGAGTTTTGTAGCTAATAAAATGAAGAATTTCGCAGATCCTTTTGGAAGAATTCAGTACAAAGGAGCGGTAGATGTTACGCCAAAAAGAGTTATTGCCAAAGGAAATGCCATTACAACTATTGGTAGAGCCAATGCAGATATTGTTTTGTCTGATATTGACCTGCAAAATCCTCGATATGTTGGTGTTTTAGATGTGAAAGATTTCAATACTTCTGCCATTACTAAAAGCAGTGCGGTAGGTTTAATTTCGGGAAGATTTGATGTAGATGGAAGAGGTTTTGATATCAATACGTTGACTTTAAGAACTAAATCTAATATTTCTAAAATTGATATCACAGGAAAAACCATTAATAATCTCTATCTAGACGGAACGCTTAATAAAAAACAATATAATGGCATTATCACCATCAATGATGAAGAAGCAAAAGGAAAAATAACTGGAAAAATTGACTTTTCTACGCCAAGACTTTTTGCTGATATCAAAGGAAATATAGATTATCTTAATTTGAGTTATTTCGGAGTTCAAGGTAACGGGAAATCGGTTTTTAGTGGAAATGTTGATGGGAAATTAGCATTCAAAGATTTGAATGATATGAATCTTGATGCGCAGCTCAATAACGTGATTTTCTATGCAGGTGACCAAAAAATAGACGTTCCGAATGGTAGTGTAAAAGCCTACTTCGAAAACGGAAACAGAATTGTAGATGCAGATATTCCGAATGTGGTAAAAGGAAACATTTCTGGAAAATATAATTTGGGAGATTTAGGAAAAATGTTCCAAAATGGGTTTGATAAAATTTTGGTCGGAAATCCACAAAGAAGATTGTACAAAGGTCAACAGTTTACCTATAATTTTGATGTAAGTCAAAAACTAGTAAATTATTTTGAACCGAATTTAAAAATTCCAGAAGGTGCGAAAATTGACGGTTCGTATAACGGAAATACCAATGATTTAGTTCTGAATCTTAATTCGACTTCACTAAAATATATTTTGACTAAAAAACAAGAGATTTCTCAAGCAGACAGACTTTTGGCGCAAGCAAATCCGGAATATAAACTAGACGAAAACAAGGTGACCAAAGATTCTGCGATGATTAATAATGTGATCATCAGAATCAATACAGCAAATCCTTCTGAACAGATTTTTGCCAATATTGGTAGAGTAGAATACAGCAAAAATGTATTGAGAGACGTTACGCTTACTGGTAGAAACGAAAACAATACATTGCTTCATTTGGCTGCGAATTTCAAACTGGGGACATTAGAAGATGAAGAAAAGGAGACCTTGAAATCTTATGCTATTAACATCAACCAAGGAGTAGATGCAAATGGTGATTACGTAATAAGGTTCGAGCCTACAGAACTGAAGCTGAACAATTTTACTTGGAATGTAGACACCTCTCCAGAACTCAATCATAGCATTACTTATCGTAAAAAAACGGGAGATTTTCTCATTAAAAATCTACGATTGTATTCTGAAGAAAGCGAATTGTTTGTAAAGGAAGCGACTTATAAAGATGCCAAAGATTTCACCGCAGATATAGATGTAAAAAATGTAGAAATTTCTAAAATTATAGACTTATTACCTAGCCAAAAAGGAAATCTTGACCTAAAAGGAATTGCCAATGGAAACATACAGTTGAAAATGAGCAAAACCAGCTTCGAACCTTTGGTTGATTTAGAAGTTAAAGATATTTTCTTAAGCGGAAAACAATTGGGAGATATGGTGATTTCGGCGAAAAATAGTGCTCAACCTAATATTTTTGATATCAATGCAAAAATCCTTTCTTCTGAATTTTTAGGAAAAAATCAATTAGAAGTTACGGGAACTATAGATAATAATACCACTTCTCCTACATTAAATTTAACCGCAGATTTGCAAGAATTTAATCTTGGCTTTGTACAAGCTTTTGTGACCAATATTTTCTCTAATTTCCGTGGAAAAGCAACTGGAGTTGTTTCGATTAACGGTCCTATGAATGATATTAATTACGGCGGAGATATTGCTTTAAAGGATTTTGGACTGAAAGTTAATTTTAACGGAGTAGATTATACTTTTGCTGATGCTACCGTATTGTTACAAAATGGAAACATCTTAGTTACTGAACCTGTTAAAATTAGGGACGGAAGAAATAATTCTTCGGGAACGCTTTCATTGGCACAGATTAATTTGAGTAATCTTTCTAATATTGGAGCCAACGTCTTAATTACTTCGGATAATTTGATGCTTTTGGATACCAAACAAAGCGATTTTGATTTATTCTGGGGTAAAATTTATGGAAAAGGTGACTTGTATGTAGGTTTTGATAATGGGAAACTCAGTATTACTGCGGGTAAAGATACACCAACAGATTCAGAGCCTTTCCAAATTTTGAATAACAGTATTTTCACTCTTAATAGTAATACCACTTCTTCTGTAGATGAATTTAAAATGCTCAGATTCTTAAAAGAAGACAAAACAGGTGTGGTAAGTATAGATGAAGGAACGAAAAAAGGGGTAAATATGGATATTAACCTTCTTTTGAGTGTTGATAAAGGTTCTACCGTAAGCGTTTTGGTGGGAGATGATATCGGAGATATTGTGGTGAGAGGAGATTCAGATAAATTAAAATTTGTAATGAAACCTAACGGAAGAATTTCTCTCGATGGGACATATTCTGTAGAAAACGGAACGTATATTTCTAAAGCAATTCTAGAAAAAACCTTCCAAATTGATAAATTTAGCAGCATTTCTTGGGATGGAGATCCATTTAATCCAGCATTAAATATCACTGCAAATTATTACAGAACAGTTTCTAATGCTACAGAATATTTAGGCGTAGGGAATTTGCCGCCGATTAATGTAATGCTTCAAACGAAAATTACCCAAAATCTTAGAAATCCTAAAATTGAGTTTGATGTTCAAGCGCCAGATGTTTCTTCGCAGGTAAAAGAAGCTTTGACAGTAAGAATGAGCAATAACGACGAAAAAACGCTACAGTTTGGTTCAGTATTGCTTCTCAATAATTTCAATACTTCTAGTACAGGTGGATTTGGAAATATCAATATCGGGAATGTAGGTTCTGATTTGGGTTATAATTTGGTTTTAAAACAATTGGGCAACGTAATCAATACGATTAGTGAGCAGTTCCAAATCGACTTGAATTACATTAAAGGAGACCAAGCTTCTAATACTGCAGATAGAGCCAATATTGGTGGTAATTTTATTCTTTCGCCAAGAGTGACCTTGAAAACTGGTTTTGGAATTCCTGTTGCTAAAACTGATAATATGTCTGGAAATTACCTTTCTGGTGAAGGAATTATAGAATATGATGTGTCTAAGAAAAATGATGGTTCATTAATCCTTAGAGCTTATTCTAAGCCTTCTAACTTAGGTTTAGGAACTACGCTAAACTCCACTGCCAACCAAACTTATGGAGCGGGTGTAGTGTATAGTAAAAGCTTTAATAATCTTTTCAAAAAGAAAAATAAAGTGAAAGATTCTTTAAAGAATTCTAATAAAAATAAACCCGAAACCGTTAAAATTGATTCTGCTAAGTGATAGATTTTTAGAAATTTTCTGATAAAAATCAATGTTTTTTTGTCAAAATAATATTTTATCATTTCAATTAAATTTCATAAATTTGCAAAAAAAGATAGCAATTTTTATAAATTTAATAATCTAAAAATACTGGTATGAATTATCAATTAGATGAAATAGACAAAAAAATCTTAGATTTTTTAGTAGAAAATACAAGAATGCCTTTCACTGAAATCGCTAAACAGATGGATGTGTCTGCAGGTACTATTCACGTAAGAGTAAAGAAAATGGAAGATGCAGGAATTATCCTAGGTTCTTCTTTAAATATAGATTATGGTAAATTAGATTATCATTTTACTGCATTTATTGGAATTTTATTAACCAAATCTAATAGAACTCAAGAAGTTCTTAAAGAATTAGCATCTATTCCAAATGTAGTGGAAGCAAGCGTAATTTCTGGTAAGTATAACATCTTCTGCAAAGTAAGAGCTAAAAATACTGAAGACGCTAAAAGAATCATTTATCAAATAGATGACATTCAAGATGTTATGAGAACAGAATCTATGATTTCTATGGAAGAGTTCCTAAGTGATAAAAATAGATTAATTAATGCTATTTCTGTATAATAATTTATTATTTTCGCAAAGTATAAAGCTTTTGAATTTTCAAAAGCTTTTTTTATAAATTTATTAAGAATGGAAGATAATTATTTTGACAAGAATCCTCAAAAAACCACTTTTTTTTATGTTGCCATTTTCTTTATGGTAGCATTATCTTTTTTAGGAATAGGAGTAGATCTTACCGAGTATTCTCAGAAAACAGACATTAATATTCCTAGTTGGTACTTTTATTTGATTTTCACGATAGATATTATCGGACTTTTATCAATTGTGGGAATTTATTTTTATAGAAAAATAGGCGTAATCTTATTTCCAATAGCAATTCTGTTTCATTTTTATTTGCATGAGTTTTATCTTTCTACCATGCTGTATTCAGATTTGTTTACGCTGTTTTCTTATGTGGCGTTAGGTTTATTGGCGATCATACCAAAATGGAAATTTTTCAAATAAGATAAAAAAATCCGAATAAATTGCTTAACTTTGATGTCGTAATGATGATTAAAATTTTTAAAAATGTTTTCTAAAGCTTGCGAATACGCTATAAAATCGGTAATTTATATAGCACAAGAAGCTCTTGCTGGTAAAAAAACCAATGTAAAACAAATCGCTGAAGCTACCAATGCTCCAGAAGCTTTTGTTGCAAAAATTCTACAGCCGCTTTCTAAAAAAGGAATATTGACTTCTAATAAAGGAAAACAAGGTGGTTTTTCCGTAGAATTAGACAAGATTGATAAGATTAAACTTATAGAAATTGTACTCGCTACAGATGGACCAGATATTCTAACGAGATGTGCATTTGGTTTAGAAAAATGTACTTCTGAGAAGCCTTGTCCTTTTCACGATAAATTCAAAGGAATTAGGGAAGAATTAAGAGATTCTCTCAGTGAGATATCAGTCTATGATATGGCGCTTAAAACAGAACAAGGCATTGCCTTCTTAAAGAACTAGAGATAGTTCTTTTTTTTATTTCTTAAATTTAATTCGGATAAATTTGTCCTATTAAAATATTTTTGTATTTTTGTCTTGTCAAAAAAGAAAAAAATATGGAAATAAAAGACAAAACAATAGGCGGAATAGTAGCCGAAGATTTTAGAACAGCAGCTGTATTTAAAAAATACGGTATCGATTTTTGTTGCAAAGGAAATAGAAGTATAGAAGAAGTTTGTGCAGTGAAAAAGAAAAATCCAGAAGATATTTATGCAGATTTAGAAAGAGTAACGCAAAATGCAACTCAGAATATCGATTTTAAAACTTGGGATTTAGATTTATTATCAGATTATATCGAGAAAACTCACCACCGTTATGTAGAAGAAAAAACCATTTACTTGCTTCAGTTTTTAGATAAATTAAGAAGAGTAAAAGGTGACAGATATCCAGAGTTAATTGAAGTTCACGAATTGTTTAAACAATCTGCTGAAGATTTAGGAGCTCATATGAAAAAAGAAGAATTGGTGTTATTCCCATTCATTAGAAACATGGTAGAAGCAAAAAGAAGAGGCGTAGAATTACCAAAACCACATTTTGGAGCAGTAGAAAATCCAATTGAGATGATGAAACATGAACATGAAAATGAAGGAGATCGCTTCGAAAAAATTGCTCAACTTTTAAATCAATACACACCACCTGCAGATGCTTGTAACACGCATCAAGTTACTTATAAGATGCTTCAGGAATTCGAGGAAAATTTACATACTCATATCCATTTAGAGAATAATATTCTCTTTCCAAAAGCAATTGAGTTGCAAAAAGCATTGCAAAATTAAATTCACTTTAATTGTTTTTTTCAAAAAATAACCCTAGAAAAACTTCTAGGGTTATTTTATATGGTATGATAAGTTAAATTATCTTGCTAAAACTCTTTTTACCGCTTTTACTACAGCTTCTGCATCTATTTCGTATTTATGCATTAATTCAGCTGGAGTTCCACTTTCTCCGAAAGTGTCATTTACGGCAACAAACTCTTGTGGAGTAGGTTTTTTTCTAGCTAAAACTCCTGCTACAGATTCACCTAAACCACCTAAGTAATTGTGCTCTTCTGCAGTCACAATTTTACCCGTTTTTTCTACAGATTTTAGAATGATTTCTTCGTCTAAAGGTTTAATGGTGTGAATGTCAATCACTTCACAAGAAATTCCTTCTTTTTCTAATTCTTCAGCAGCTAGAAGAGATTCCCAAACTAAATGTCCTGTTGCTACAATAGTAACATCTTTTCCTTCTTGAAGTAAAATTCCTTTACCAATTTCGAAAGGCATATCTTCTGGAATGAAAACTGGAACTACAGGTCTACCAAATCTTAAATAAACAGGGCCTTCATATTCTGCCGCAGCTAGAGTAGCTTGTTTGGTTTGGTTATAGTCACAAGGATTAATTACAACCATTCCTGGTAACATTTTCATTTGACCAATATCTTCTAAAACTTGGTGAGTTGCACCATCTTCTCCTAAAGTTAAACCAGCGTGAGAAGCAGCAATTTTCACATTTTTATTAGAGTAAGCGATAGATTGACGAACTTGGTCTAAAACTCTAGAAGTAGCAAAGTTAGCAAATGTTCCTGCGAAAGGAATTTTACCAGCAGTAGCTAAACCAGCAGCAATACCCATCATATTTGCTTCAGCAATACCTGTTTGTATAAATCTTTCTGGAGCTTTTTCTATGAATTTCTCCATTTTTAGAGAACCGATTAAGTCTGCACAAAGTGCTACTACATTTGGATTTTTGTCTGCTAACTCAGCTAAACCTGCTCCAAAACCGCTTCTTGTATCTTTTTTTTCTGTGTATGTAAATTTCATGTGTATTAAATTTAGAAGAATTAATAATCTGCTTCGGTTTCAACATAAAGTTGAGAAAGTGCGCTTTCTAACTGTGCATCATTCGGAGCTTTTCCGTGCCAAGAGTGAGAACCCATCATAAAATCTACACCTTGTCCCATTTCTGTATGAAGAATGATAGCCACTGGTTTTCCGTTTCCTGTTTTAGATTTTGCATGTTCTAAAACTGCAATTACCGCTTCTAAATCGTTACCGTTTTTCTCTTCTAAAACTTCCCAACCGAAAGCTCTTAATTTAGCATTTAAATCTCCTAGAGATAATACATCATCTGTATCACCGTCGATTTGTCTTCCGTTATAATCTATTGTAGAAATTAAGTTGTCTACTTTTTTAGCTGCAGCAAACATTAATGCTTCCCAGATTTGTCCTTCTTGTAATTCTCCGTCTCCGTGAAGCGTGTATACTAAAGATGAATCGCCTTCTAATTTTTTCGCTAAAGCTACTCCTATTCCTACAGATAAACCTTGACCAAGAGAACCAGAACTCATTCTGATGCCTTCTAAATGTTCGTGTGTAGTTGGGTGACCTTGCAATCTAGAATTTAATTTTCTAAAAGTAGAAAGTTCAGAAATTGGGAAAAAACCGTTTCTTGCTAATGTAGAATAGAAAACGGGAGAAATGTGACCGTTAGAAAGGTAGAAATGATCTTCGCCTTTTCCTTCCATAGAGAAAGGGAGTTTGTAGTTCATCACTTTGCCATAAAGCGCTGTGAAATATTCTGTACAGCCAAGACTTCCACCTGGGTGTCCTGAATTTACGGCGTGAACCATTCTTAAAATGTCTCTTCTGATTTGTGTTGCCTGAGCTTTTAACTCTTCAATAGATTTACTCATGATTTATAAAATAAGTTTTGCAAATTTACTAAATTTAAGGGGCATGTAAGAATTAAAAATGAAAAGATTTCTCACTTTTTGAAATAAAAATTATTTGATAGATTGCGTTAAAGGTTCACAATAAGTTTTGTTTACCACTCTGTCTCTATATTTCTTTTTATCGTTAAAATTTCGAGAAATATTTTGAACAATTTCTGTGTAGTTATCACTTCCGTCTTTTCTTTTGTGATAAAATGGTTTTATAGAATTACAATTATCATGTTCAAAAATAGTATTTAACATTGTTCTATCTGAAATACCACAAGAATGCCCGAAGATAAAAACTTGATATTCTTCAGAATCGATAAATTCTAAAAGTTTTTTATAATTATCAGTTTGTAAATAAGCAATAGACTTGAAGTTATCTAAGTATCTACTATCATTCAAATCTTCAAATTCTTGATATTTTTTATCTACATCATCTCCAAAACCGAAAATGATTGGATTTAATTTGTTCTCAATTTCACCATGTATGTGATTAACTGTAAAATCATCATCATAATTCTTATAGTAGTTAGTTGTGAAAGTGTAATTAAAATTTAAAACGTATATGGATTTTGGTTCTAGTACAGTAAGGAAATTTTTTTCATGCTCTTTTTTAGAATCTAAACCTTTAATAAATTCAATTTCTTTTTGTATAGTGTCTATTTTCAAAAAGTCATCAATAATATATTGATGATTTGTCGCTAATTTTTGTTTGCTTTGATTGTTAATTTCTTTATTAATATTTGTTATTAT
>CAZHCK010000033.1:0-23203 GCA_964530915.1 uncultured Cloacibacterium sp.
TCAAGTTTATGTGGATATTCAGCATCATCTACATTTAGTAAATCATTTTTGGAAATTACAGGAAAAACGCCCTCTGAATTTATACAAAATTTAAAAGATGGTAAGAATCAAGATGATGAAAAGAAACAAATGATAATTTAGGTCTTTCTATTACCAATTTTCTGAAAAAACACTCTTTTTTTCGGAATTGCAATTTTACATTTTTTTTAACAAACAAAAAAGGTAGTTATGTTTGCATCATAAAAAAAAACATGAATTTAACCATAAGTTTATTAACATTATTTAATGATTACTTCGGTTCTGGTGAAAATCAATATTATGAACAGAACTATGTAAATGAAAATTATAATTACACAGAACAAAATTCTGTAGAATTTAATTTACTCATTTTATTGATGATTATTATAATTTTTTTAATTATTAAAGTTAAAGAAGAAAGATATAGATAAATCATAAACTTATTTAGAACCTAAGATTAATGGAATAGAGCAGGCGATCATAATTAGACTTATTAATTTTCATTAAACTTATATCGGGGCCTCTCCCATAAAGAATGAATTTTTTTCATCGTTTGTGTTATTATTTCGGGAGAGGTTTTTTTTTGATACCTAGATTTTTTTTATAAAGCCTAATTGTTATTTGCTTAAAAATTAAACTTCATATTTGATTTTTAGACTTTTTTAATTCACACTAGCGAATAACATTTTAGCTCTCCAGTTCTTATTACTATTTGTATCTAAGACTGGAGAGTGATTAGGTTTACTAATAATCAATAAAATATGCATAATATTACCAATTCTAATGTCATAAAAAAAACAATTGTTTTCTTAATAATATTGTTTGTTCTATTTTTATTTTTTTTCAATTGGAATTTAACTTTTACACTCTTGTTCCTAATCCTCTTCCTTAGTCTTCTTTTATCATTTATCAATACTACTCTTATTGATATTCAATACAAAGAAGATTTTATACTTATCACAAAACAAAAATTATTTAACAAGATTATAAATACAAAAAAAGAAACTACTCATATTCCAATACACTTATTACATCATTACGAAATTCAGTATGGATTTAATCCCATAATTCAACTAACCTATTTGAATCACAAGAATAACCAAATTGTTAAAAAAATTTTTCCACTTACTTTTTTTAACAGAAAGCAATTGATAGAATTTGACTTGCTTTTATATAAGACAATATTAAACTAAAAAACAATTATACATGCAAAAATTTACCTTTTTATTTAAGACAACATTATTATTTTTATTCGTTTTAACATTAGATGCCTATTCACAAAGCACCTATGACTTTTCTTCGGGATTAACGATTTATAAGTCTTCAGGAAGTAGTAATTTTGATAAAGCAAAATTTACAGTAGACGGCGTAGAATATAGGATTGATGGAGGGATTAATGGTAATCTCACCAATCCTAGTACAGGTGGAGTATCCAATAGCAAGTGCTTAAAAAAAGATACGGCTGGTGGTGATACCTTTACTTTAAGTAGAACAGATGGTCAACCTTTTCAATTTTATGGATTATGGGTTAAACATAATAGTATGAATTCTTATGCAGCATTTGTTTCTTTGCCACCCTTCTTTACCATGAATGCTTCTAATGGTTGTACCACTGTAGCTAGTTATACAGATGCTACTGCTATACAAGGAGGTTCTTATACTACATCATCTTATACATGGAGTATTCCTAATGATGGGTTTACTGTAACAAACGTACAAATAAGTTATAAAGCTACATTAGAATGGTGGATAGATAATATTATAGTAGGAACTGCTCTCAATAATAGTCCTACGAATATCTCTACTGCTAATCCCACTGTTATAACATCTAATAGTGCAGTATTGGGAGGAAATCTCACTGAAAGTGATACTTATTATGGAGAATGGGGTATTGTATGGTCTAATGTGAATAGCACCCCTATATTTGATTATGGTACAACTCCTGATAACTATTCAGTTAGTTCAACAACAACTGGAAATTTTAGTAGTACTGTAAATTTTGATGGAATTCCTGTAGGAAGTACTATTTATTATAGAGCATATGCCGATAATTGGGATTGTGGCATGGTAGAATATGGAGATGTAAAGTCTTTTGTTCTTACCGGATCTTTAAAATCTATAGATGTAAATAAAACCAACGATTTTATAGTTTATCCAAATCCTGTTCATTCTTTTATGAAAATTTCTGGACTTCAACAAAAATCTAATATTCAAATCCTTGATATTAACGGCAAACTCATTTTACAAAGAAAAGTAGATAATAATGAGAATCTCAACGTAGAATTTTTACCGCCGGGTATTTATTTTATAAAAGTAAAAGATAAGGTTACGAAATTCATTAAAAAGTAATTCACAAAAAGTCTTTCATCATGATGAGAGACTTTTTTTATGTCATAAATTATATTTTTCTCTAGACTAATTGATAAAAAGTAACATTTTCTGTCTTTAATTTTAATATTAGCTTTAATGATAATTTAAAATTCAATAGAAGAAATTTAATCTTATACTTCAAAAAATTCCTTAACTTTAAAAGAAAAAATGAAAGCCTTTTTATCTTTTTTAATCCTCATTTCATTTTTGGTTTCTTGCCAAAATAAATCTTCTGAAAAAGAATCAGAACGCATTAAAACAGATACTATTCTCCAAAAAAATGGTCAGGTTTTGAGTTATACCGTTTTTGATAAACAACTCTTTAAAATGAAGCGAGACCGCACTGTATATAGTGATGCTTACCAAAAAAGGATAGCTAAATTAGTTGAATATTATCTGGATAAAAATAACCAAACTGGTGTACAATTTCAACTTAAAAATCCTGAAGCGAAGTTGGGCTATTCTGTAGAAGAAACCGATTGGGAAGGCGTACTTTATACCCAAATTGGCCTTTTTACGATGGGAAAAACCAATATGAAAACTTTTCAATGGTTATTTTACAATGCAAAAACCCAAGAACTCTATGAGTTTGACGTTCCAAAAAACACGCCTATCTTATTTAAGTATCAATAATTTTCACCTTTTCTATTCGTAACCTGTAGATATGAGGTTAATCACAGTATATACTCCTCGAAAGATTAATGAAATACTGGTAAAAAAATGTATATTTAGGACTTGAAATTCAGCTATTTTTGAGGGTAATTTCTCATTTGTGTTTTTCATACCAATTATCAATTATTTTAAAAACTAATCAACAAATTATCATGAAATGGCTCCATAAAAAGCTCGCATAAATTTTTATTTCTATCATTATTGCAATGGAATTTTCTCCATTTTTCATCTAATAACCATTTTTATTTTTATCACTTGAAATAAGTGTTTCCTTATGAAGTATTTTTATTCCTTAGTCCTCTTTTTTTCTTTGTTTGTTTCAAAAGAAACTTTTGCTCAAAATTCCCCAGAAATTTCTGTTCCTAAAATATATGATGATGCGAATGGTAAAATCATTACCAATCCTCAACTCATCGAAAGTATTATTGCCAAAAGGAAAAGTGCAATAGCTCAAGCACAAAAAAAAATCGCTAAAACTAGCGCAGCACAAACCGCAGTAGAAATGTGTTCTAACGGTGGATTTGAGCAGCATGAAACAACCGCGGGAAATACTCATCTTAAACATTTTTTATACACTACAGGTGACCCATCTGGACCTACAGAATGTAAAGCCATTACCAATATCGCTGATCAAAACATCAATATTTTTGATCCCAACAACACCAATATCATGGCGACTACGGTTCCTGCTAATTATATCGACAATTATATAGGAGATATTAAAGCATTTGACCAATATGCGCTAAAAGTGAATTACTCCGATTCTTACAGCATGAGTTCTTCTGTACAAGGAAAAAGATATAAAACGAATAATGAAAATTTCTTAAAATTTAATTTTAAAGTTGTTTTACAAACGGTTTATGATAGTGGTCACAAAGATAATCAGCCTTTCTTTAAAGCGAGAGTACTCAATAAAAATAGGGAAGTAGTAAGTGAATTTTGCTTAACTGGTGATGAAAAAAACTGTATTTACACCAAAATTCCTGATGGTGGAAGTAGCTATGTTACTTTATATACCGCCAATTGGCAATCTGGCATGCTGGACATTTCAGCAATTCCTAATAATGAAGAATTTACCGTAGAATTTATAGCTTCTAGGTGCGGTTTGATGGGGCATTTTGGTTATGCATACATAGATGACATTTGTTTTTTGCATTCTAATGAAAATGTACAAGGAACCGTAGAACTAGACCCTCTTAATAAAATTTGTCCAACCACTCCAGTAAGCGTTTGTGGAACTTATACCATTCCTAATTCTGGAGGAATAAGCGCTACGGTTAAAAAAATCACCTTAAATTTATACGATTCTAGCAATAAAATCATCTATAGCTCCTCTGTCCCTAGTACACATGACAAAATCAATAAGAAATTTTGTTTTAACCTCAATGCCTCTGATTTCCCTAATGTTACTAGTGCTAATTATAATGTAGGCGCAGTAGTAGAATATGACATTTCGGGAAGCAGTTGTAGTGGTACTAACTTTGGTTCTGCCAGTGATCCAGATGCTAATCCTGGGTGGGACATTTCGTTTATGAACTGTAGTTCAGACTGTACAATTGATCTTCAAACAGCAAAAATCTATAAATGTGATACCAATGGTGATGGCACAGAAGTATTTAATTTATCGGATTTAGAGAGTAATTTGGTTTCATCAACTTCGGGACTGAGTTTTAGCTACTTTAAAAACTACAATGATGCTTTTTCAAATATTAACAGTATAACCAATTACACCAGTTTTAATTCTCCTTCAGCTACTATCTATGTAAGAGTTAGTAAGAGTGAGAGTTGTTTTAAAATCATTCATGCCAATGTAGAGGTTAAAAACCCTACTGTAAATATTTCTGGGATACTTAATGTTTGTTCAGGAAGCACTGTTCTTACGGCATCTGCAGGAAGTTCATATCTATGGAATACTGGCGAAAAGACCCAAAGCATTACAGTAAACGCTATTGGTACTTATAGTGTTACTGTAACCGATTCGTACGGATGTGTCAATACGGGAAGCGTTGTAATAGAGGCGTCTCAAACTGCAGTTTTGCCATCGTTAGAAGTGAAACAGCCGAGCTGTAATAGTTCTACTGGTGAAATTAAAGTGACTTCGCCTGCCTCTGAATACAGTTTTGACAATGGAGTTACTTGGGTTAAGAACAATACATTGTCTAATGTATATCCAGGAACTTATAAAGTGAAAATAAAAACGGTAAATGGTTGTATTTCTTACGCTCAACTTGTGACCATCGTCTTACCTGCTTCTACATATCCTAATTACACTTATAAAGAACCTCTTTTTTGCGGAGATAAAGGAAGTATTACCATTACTACACCCGCTGCTTATTATAGTTTTGATGGTGGCGCCACTTGGGGAACCAATAATACACAAAATGGGTTAGACCCGGGTATTTATAAAATTATGACCAAAGATATTAATGGTTGTCTGTCTTATATTAATAATGTCTATATCTATGGTGTATCTCTAGGATATCCACAGTACACTTTTGTAAGACCAGCTTGTAATACCAAAGGTTCTATTACTATAGAAAATCAAGGAGATTTATATACGTTTGACGGAGGAACAACATGGGTTACCAGCAATACTCTTAGCAATCTTTCGCCGGGAACCTATTCTATTGCTTTTAAAAATAATTTAGGATGTTTATCAGACTACCAATATGTTTATTTGAATGATTATTCTGAGATGTATCCTGATTATGAAATTATACATCCTGTCTGTGGTATAGATGGTAGCATTATCATCAATACTCCTGGAAAAGAATTCAGTTTTGATGGTGGAGTTACTTGGTTGACGACTAATCAAAAAGATGATTTAAAACCGGGCAGTTATCAAATTCAGGTAAAAGATGAGAATGGATGTTTATCTCAAAAAAATTGGGTTTACATTAATACCCCATACTTAGACAGTCCTTATATTACTTTAGTACAACCTACTTGTACTACTAATGGAACTATCACCGTAAATACTTTAAATGATTTTTATAGTTTTGATGGAGGAACCACATGGACTACTGTTAATCAGAAAAGTCTACCTCCTGGTTCTTATCAAGTACTCGTTAAAAATAATTTAGGGTGTGTCTCCCAGACCAATTATATTTATCTTAATAATCCTAACATTCCTTTAACTGATTATACCGTAGTACAGCCTACCTGTGATACCAAAGGAAGTATCACAATCAATACAGTGGCCAAAGAATATAGCTTTGATGGTGGTAATACGTGGGGTACCAGCAACACCCTTAATAATTTAAATAGTTATAATTCGTACTCACTGAGAATAAAATCTGCAGACGGTTGTATTTCAAACGATGTTTATGTACAAATTATGAATCCCAGATTGCCTAATCCTGATTATGAAGTCATTAATCCAAGTTGTGGCAATATAGGAAGTATAAAATTTAATACCGTTGCAGATTTTTATAGTATTGATGGCGGCTATACCTGGAGTACTAATCCCGTATTTAGTCCACTTAAAGAAGGTTATTATTATCTTGTGATTAAAAATAAAAATGGATGCTTATCAGAAACACAATTTGTTTATTTAGATTCTAAAAATTCATACATGCCAAAAGTTACCGTTACCCAACCTTCTTGTGGAACTAATGGTAGCATTGTAATAGATACCGTTTCAGATTTTTATAGTATCAATGGAGGGTCTACTTGGGTCACAACCAATAGTTTTACTAATTTACCTGATGGTTATTATTACGTTCAAACAAAAGATAAAAACGGCTGTATTTCTAATCACAATACCGTATATCTAAAAGAATTTCACTTACCAGAACCTAAATTTACCTCTACGCAACCAACTTGTGGAGTAGGAGGTAGTATTACCTTTACAACTGTTTCTGATTTTTATAGCATAGATGGTGGTAATACCTGGAGTACCTCTAATACTTTTACCAATCTAAAAGCAGGATATTATAACCCAAGAATAAAAAATAGTTTAGGTTGTACCTCATATTATTCAAGTGTTTACCTCAATGAGTTTTATTTAGATAGACCAGATTATTCTGTAGTGCAACCTACTTGTGGAAATACAGGTTCTATCACCATTGCTACTGTTGCAGACCAATATAGTTTTGATGGAGGAAGCACATGGACTACTAACCCAAAATTAACCGGACTTAAAAGTGGAAACTATTACCTCGTCATCAAAAATGCTAAAGGATGTACTTCCTATGCTTACGGATTGTATGTGAATATCATAGAATATTTTTTACCAAAACCTATAGTAAAAGTAGTTCAGCCAAGCTGTGGAAAAAGTGGAAGCATAAGCATCGGAACTTCAGCTTCCCAATATAGTTTTGATGGAGGAAAAACTTTTACAACGAATCCTATACTTACGGCACCTTCTCCTGGAAGTTATTCTATTGTGATCAAGAATGATTTAGGATGTGTGTCTTATCCTTATTATGTTTATATTAAAGAGTATTTTACACAATCTCCTAGAGTAAGTGTGGTACAACCTACTTGTAGTAGCCCTTACGGAACCATTTATATTAATACACCTGCAGACCAATACAGTTATGATAATGGAAAAACATGGACTACTGATAATAGCAAAGCCAATTTATCTGGTGGCTCTTATTACATTTTAACAAAAAATGCACAAGGTTGTATTTCAAATGCTTCTTATGCTTATGTAATCTCTCCACCTTCTATTCCTGCAGCTCCATTAGTTACCGTGAAACAGCCTTCGGCTTGTGGTGTTACAGATGGAAGTATTACCATTAATACCACTGCTTCCAGCTATAGTTTTAACGATGGTGCTAGTTGGTCTTCCGTCAATACCAAAACCAATTTAGGTGCAGGAACTTATATCATCAAAATAAAATCAAATTCTTACAGTTGTGAATCTCTCACCACTGTAGTCAATTTAGATTCTGGAGTTCTTATTGCTGCACCTACATATACTGCAACACAGCCTACCTGTAGTGTTTCTACGGGAAGTATTGCCATTACTTCTGATGGTGACAGCTATAGTTTTGACAATGGCTTGAGTTATATCTATGGAAATACTAAAACAGATTTACTTCCCGGAACTTATTACATAAAATACAGAAGTAAAAACGGATGTACTTCTGAAGCCGAAAAAGTAATCATTCAGAAACCTTCAGATTTGCCAGCTCCACAGTATACAGTGACTCAACCAGACTGTAGTAATCCTCTTGGAAGCATTACCATTACTACACCAGCAGCGCTCTATAGCTTTGACAAAGGCGTTAGTTTCACTTCTTCTAATGAGGCTAAAAATCTTGGTCCTGGAACATATGATTTGATGATTAAAGATGCTGCAGGATGTATTTCTTTCATTTCTTCTGTAACAGTTATTGCTAAGCCCAATATAACAGAAACGCCAAAATTCATCGTAACTCATCCTACAGGATGTAGCTCTAATATGGGTTCCATTAAAATTACCACTACAGCTAATGAATATAGTTTTGATGATGGAAAAACTTGGGTAAACACTTCTTCCATGTCATTGCCAAGTGGTAGTTATTATTTAAGAATAAAAATTGGTGCAGATTGTCCATCTGAAAAAGTTTTAGCAGTGATTAATGCTCCTTCAGATGCACCGAAGCCTCCAAAATATACGGTAAGTCAACCTTTGTCATGTACGAATGCATTTGGAAACATTACCATTACCGATTCTGCTGCGGAATACAGTTTTGATGATGGAAAAACGTATTCTACCAATCCATCTTCAGGAAATTTAGCTGCTGGAACTTATTTGATTAAAGTAAAAAACGCCACAGGTTGCGAATCTAACGCAGTAACTGTTACTATTAATAAACCTACGGATTATCCACCATTGCCAACTGTTACTGTGCAACAAATTGATTGTTTAAATGCTAGTGCAAGTATTACAGTAACCAATTCTGGCGCAAAATTCAGTATTGACAACGGTCTCACTTGGCAAACTTCAAATATTTTTAAAAATCTGAGTCCCAACCAATACAAAGTTTTAATTCAAAACAGTAATGGTTGTATTTCGGAAGTGACCGAAGTGACCATCAATACCTTTGTCAATCCAACTCCAAAACCAACGGCACCATCAAAACAAGAATTTTGTATTCAAGAGAATGCAAAAATTTCTAATCTTTTAGCTAACGGAAATCATCTTACTTGGTACGATTCTTTGACTGGAGGAAATGTTCTAAATGCGAATACTCTTTTGACTAACGGCAATACGTATTACGTTTCACAAAAAATAGGAGATTGCGAAGGAGAGAGAATTTCAGTTTCAGTAATTATTTTTCAAACTCCTGCGCCAAGTTCTAATGCTACTCAGACTTTCTGTATCAGTGAAAATGCTAACCTAAGCAAAATTACTATTACAGGAAATCAAATAAAATGGTATGATGCCGTTTCTGGTGGAAATCTACTGTCAAGTTCTACCGTTTTAGAAGATGCTAAAACTTATTATGCTACTCAAACGCTTAATAATTGTGAAAGTGTGAGCAGAACTCCTGTTACGGTGAGTTTAGTTGCGTCTACTATTGTGGCCAATGATTATCTGGAAAAACTCTGTGACTTAGGAAATGACAAAAAAGAAGTCATCAATCTTACCCAATATGAATCTAAACTTTTGGCGAATTCTTCTGGATATCAATTTAAATATTATGATGCCAAAATGCAAGTTATCTCTACGATTTCTACATATTCTATCGCTTTAGGAAATACAGATATCTTTGTTAATATTTCTACTTCTAAAGGCTGTGATAAAATGGTGAAACTTTCATTCATTTTGAATGAAGTTCCAACGGTAGAATTACCGAAAGAAATTGAAATTTGTTCGGCTAATGATATTACTCTCGATGCAGGAAGTGGATATACGCAATACGAATGGACCTATAATGGTAAATTTTACAGTGACCAACAATGGATTAAGCCTACAAATACTGGAAATTATTCCGTAACTGTTACCAATGCTGCGGGTTGTAGTTTTAGAACTTCTACTCAAATTGTTTCCCCTGTGATTCCGAAAATTGCCACGATTAATATTACGAATGCTAGCGCTATTATCATCATGGAATCTAATAATGCTTATGAATATTCTTTAGATGGAATTCATTGGCAAAATAACAACCTATTCTCTAATTTAAGTAATGGAGTACACTCTGTATATGTAAGAATTAAAGGTAAAATTTGCAGCATTACTCAAGGTTCTTTTACTATTTTTGATATTCCTCACGTGATAACTCCTAATGGTGACCATGTGAATGATACATGGAAAATAGATGGTATAGAAGTTTATAAAGGTTCTACTGTACAAGTATTTAATCGTCATGGTGAAATCGTGCTTCAAACAGTTATTGCCTCTTCATTTGAATGGAACGGGAAATTAGCAGGTAGACCTTTACCGACCGATAATTATTTCTATGTCATCAAACTATCAGATGGTAGAGTGCTCACAGGAAATTTATTGATTAAAAACAGAAATTAAAGATGAAAATCAAACAACTACAAAGCATTTTAGACCAGCAACCTTCTGTTTCTGGAAACACTTATTTTATCTTCATTGTTTGGGGAATATCTTGGCTGTTTGCACTTGTCTTTTTACTCTTGGGAATTGGACTTTTGCTCGAAAGCTTGCTTCATTATAAAATATTTTTAGATACAGTCGCCCAAAAATTACATCTTGTGCTTAATGATGAACAGCGCTGGAACATTTCTACAAGTTTGGGATGGCTATCGATTATTCTCGCATTGGTTTTCGGAGCGATGATTTATATCTGCAAAATGGTTTTGGTGAGAAATCACTTCATTATTTTATTAGAAGAATGGCTCATTTCTGAAATTAAAGAAGTAAAAATAAATCGTAAAATTTCAAAAAAAATAACTAAATTTACTCTTATAAATACCAAATTATGAACACTATTATTAAACTTATTATTACCGCTGTTGTGGCTTATTTATTGCCCAATGTTCTCAGCGGAGTACACGTTACTACTTTCTCTGCAGCGATTATTTTTGCCATTGTATTAGGTCTTTTGAATTTATTTGTAAAACCTATTTTGCATTTATTTTCTTTTCCGATTACGCTTTTAACTTTAGGATTATTTGCTTTGGTCATTAATGCCATCATAATACTATTGGCAGACCATTTTACAGACGGCATTCAGATAGATGGATTCTGGTGGGCACTTATATTCAGTGTGGCATTATCCATTATCACTTCTGTTTTAGAAAGCATCTTCATCAGCAAAGAATAAATTTATTTCATTTTAAATATGATTCAAGCCTCAAGAAATTGAGGTTTTTTTTGTCTAAAAATTTTGAAAATCCTCTTCAAAATTCTGTAAAACATTTTATCTCTGGCTTTTACATCTTTACAAAAATTAAAAACAATCTATTAACCCTTTTAAAATGTAAAGCCATGAACAGAATATTTTTTATTTTATTATTTCTTATTTTCGGAAAATTAAGTGCTACCAATCCTGATGATCTTTTGGGAACTTGGATGAGCACAGATAATAGTGTAAAAGTAGAAGTCTATAAAGTCAATAATCAATTCAGAGCCAAAGTTCTTTGGTTTAATCATCTTTTGAGCGAGAGCAAAACGCCTATGCATTTGTCTTTGGACACGAACAATCCCAATCCTGCATTGAGAAATAGAAAAATTCTAGGCATGGAAATTTTAGATGGATTGCGCTATGATGCTCAGAAAAAAGAATGGGTTAATGGGAAAATTTATGACGCTTCTAGTGGTAGATATTGGAGTTCTTGTGCCAAGTTGCTTCAAAATGGAATCTTAAAAGTTCGCGGATTCTGGAAAGTAGAGTGGATAGGAAAATCTATATCTTTTAAGAAAGTTGCCTAAAAAAATACCTCCCAAAATGGGAGGTCTTTTTTGATTTATGCTCTGTCGTATAATTTTTCGTAAAGGTTAAAGAATTTTTCTTTTACCGCTTTACGTTTTAATTTCATTGTTGGAGTAAGCAATCCGTCTTCAATCGTCCAAAGCGTAGGAGTAAGCTCTATTTTCTTAATTTGCTCCCATTTTCCTAAAGTAGCATTCAGCAAATTAATATCTTTCATAATTCTTGCTTTTAGCTCAGGAGAATTCGCCATTTCTTCTGGAGTTTTGCCTATTTTAAGATGTTTTCTCTCTGCCCAAAGTTTTGCAAATGCATAGTCTGGTTGTACTAAAGCACACGGCATTTTTTCGCCGTCACCTACTACCATAATTTGTTCGATAAATTTAGAACCTTTCGCTAAATTTTCTAAAACCTGAGGCGCAACATATTTACCACCAGAAGTTTTGAACATTTCTTTTTTACGGTCTGTAATGTGTAAGAAACCTTCTGCATCTATATGACCGATGTCTCCCGTCATGAAGTAACCATCTTCTGTAAATGCTTCTTTGGTTTTTTCCTCGTCTTTATAATATCCTTGGAAAACAGAAGGTCCTTTTACGGTGATTTCTCCATCTGCTTGGATTTTTACATCTAAATTATCTAAAACATGACCTACAGTTCCTATTTTCACTCTTTCGAAAGAGTTTACCGCAATTACTGGTGAAGTTTCTGTAAGCCCGTAACCTTCTAAAATAGGAATTCCCGCACCGTGGAAACTTCTGTTCAGTTTCGTAGATAGAGCAGCAGAACCACTTACTAAAGTAATCATATTGCCTCCTAAACCTTCTCTCCATTTAGAGAACACCAATTTATCTGCAATTCTGTGTTTTAGAGATTTAGGCTTCTTCATGTCATAATTTTCTAGTAATGACAGTGCCCAATAGAAAATTTTGGTTTTTAAACCACCAGCTGCAGCTCCTTTGTCTACAATTTTATCATATACTTTTTCTACCAATCTTGGTACTACCGTCATGTAATGAGGTTTCACTTCTTTTACGTTATCCCCAATTTTATCAATACTTTCTGCAAAGTGAATCGAAAAACCGTTGTACATAAATAGATAAGAAATCATTCTCTCAAAAATATGACAGATAGGTAAAAAACTTAATACTTTAGTATCTGTGTATTCTAATTTCCAATTTCTAGGAATTCTATGGTCAGAAGCCAAAACATTTGCTACAATGTTTCTGTGTGTAAGCATTACACCTTTTGGTCTACCTGTAGTTCCAGAAGTGTAAATTAAAGTTGCTAAATCATCTGGTTGAATGGTTTTAGCAATGTCTTCTACTTCTTGTTGATTGTCATCATTTTCTCCCAAATCGAGTACTTCCTTCCAGTTTGCAGCTCCAGGAATGTCATCAAAAGTAAAAATTCCTTTCAAACTCTCTACTTGAGGTTTTACTTGAAGTAATTTTTCGTACAAATCTTTATCTGAAACAAAAACGTATTTTATTTCCGCATTATTAAAGATGTAAATATAATCTTCAATAGAAATAGTAGGATATACAGGAACGTCTATTGCACCAATTTGCAAAATTCCCAAATCCATAATGTGCCATTCTGTGCGGTTATTGGTAGAAATTAGCCCGATTTTATCTCCCGGTTTAATCCCTAATTTTAACAGTCCTCTGGAAATTTTATTCCCTTGACTTACGTATTCTTTTGTAGAAGTTTTTGTCCAAACTCCATTATATTTGGTCACCAAAGCATCCTCTTTCGGGAATTTGTATAGCGCATGATGAGCAAAGTCAAACAATCTTGTAACTGACATACTTTACGGTTTTTGATTTTTGTAAAAATAATACTTTTTCTTAATTAACAAATAGTTAATATCAATTTTCGTTGAAATACCTAAAAAATGTATATTTACGGCAATTAATTTTAATACAAAAAATGGATTTTAATTTAACAGAAGAACAACTGATGATTCAGCAAGCAGCGAGAGATTTCGCGCAGACTGAACTTTTGCCTGGCGTAATAGAAAGAGATAACGAGCAGAAGTTTCCTTATGAACAAGTAAAGAAAATGGGAGAATTAGGATTCCTAGGAATGATGGTTGACCCAAAATACGGTGGAGCAGGAATGGATAGTGTTTCTTATGTTTTGGCAATGGAAGAAATTGCAAAAGTAGACGCTTCTGCAGCTGTAGTAATGTCAGTAAACAATTCTTTGGTTTGTGCTGGTCTAGAAAAATTCGCTTCTGAAGAACAAAAACAAAAGTATTTAGTTCCTTTAGCAAAAGGTGAAGTCATCGGTGCATTTGCACTTTCTGAACCAGAAGCTGGTTCTGATGCTACTTCTCAAAAAACTACTGCCATTGATATGGGAGACCACTATCTATTAAACGGTACTAAAAACTGGATTACCAATGGTGGAAACGCTCAATATTACATTGTGATTGCACAAACTGATGTGGAGAAAAAACACAAAGGAATCAATGCTTTCATCGTAGAAAAAGGATGGGAAGGTTTCGCAATTGGTAAAAAAGAAGAAAAATTAGGAATCAGAGGTTCTGATACACATTCATTAATGTTTACCGACGTAAAAGTGCCTAAGGAAAATAGAATTGGTGAAGATGGATTTGGTTTCAACTTTGCAATGGCTGTTTTGAATGGTGGTAGAATTGGTATCGCTTCTCAAGCATTAGGTATTGCTTCTGGAGCTTATGAATTGGCGCTAAAATACGCTAAAGAAAGAAAAGCTTTCGGTACAGAAATCATCAATCACCAAGCAATTGCTTTCAAATTAGCAGATATGCACGTAAACATTATGGCGGCAAGAATGCTTTGTTACAAAGCTGCTGCTGAAAAAGATGCAGGTCTTGATATTTCAGAATCTGGAGCAATGGCAAAACTATACGCTTCTCAAGTTGCAATGGATACTACCGTTGAAGCCGTTCAAATTCACGGTGGTTACGGTTATGTAAAAGAATATCACGTAGAAAGAATGATGCGTGATGCTAAAATCACTCAGATTTACGAAGGAACTTCAGAAATTCAGAAAATTGTAATTTCTAGAAGTATTGCTAAGAAATAATTGGCAAATTCTTTTTAAAAATATGAAAGTCGGACAAGCAATTGTTCGACTTTTTGTTTTCATATTTATCAAATTTTTATACATTTATTCAATGAAAAAATTAAGTCTTTTTGTCGTATTGTTTTCTTTAAGTTTTTCAGCGCAAGTTCCTACGCTTACTGATGAAATTGCGTTTCAATTATCAGAAAAACCGGTGCATTGCATCAATCAAGAATACCCCAATAAAACCGCACATGTCATCAATAATGAAATTGATGTAAAACTGACTCCCAAAGAATTGCATCCTAGCTTTTATGGCTGTTTTGACTGGCATTCATCGGTTCATGGACATTGGATGCTGGTAAAATTGCTCAAAGACAAACCTTTTCTCAAAAATAAAGAAGAGATTATTAAAATTTTGGATGGTTCTTTTCAAACCGAAAAAATAAAAACCGAAGCAGAATATTTCAATAAATATCAAGTAGCAAAAGGTTTTGAGAGAACTTACGGTTGGGCTTGGTTGCTTCAATTAGATGCAGAATTGGCGAGTTGGGAAAATCCACAGGCGAAAACTTGGCATCAAAATTTAAAGCCATTAACTGATGAAATCGTAAAATTGTGGAAAGAATATTTACCCAAACAAACGTATCCCAATAGAACAGGAGTTCATCCGAATACTGCATTTGCGCTAAGTTTTGCAATAGACTGGGCAAGAACCGTTGGCGAAAAAGATTTTGAAAACCAACTCATCGAAAAAGCAAAATATTTCTATCTAAAAGACAAAAAAACGCCTGCTTATTTAGAACCAGACGGAAGTGATTTCTTCTCGCCAAGTTTAGAAATTGCAGATTTGATGACCAGAATTCTTCCGCAGGATGAATATGTAAAATGGTTTAATAAATTCTACGAAAAGAGGAGCATTGAGAATATTTCACAGATTCCCGTAATTTCGGATATCAATGATTATCAAACAGTTCACTTGGTTGGTTTAAGTTTTACTAGAAGTTGGTGCATGAAAAATATTGCTCAAGTTTTACCTATAAATCATCGACACAAAAAACATTTCGAGGAAACTTCTGCTAAATTTTTAGAAAATGCTTTACCATTGGTTTTTAAAGGAAACTATGGTGGCGACCATTGGTTGGCTAGTTTTGCGGTGTATGCTTTGAGTAATAAATAATAAAAAACTATATGATAACTATGAAAACAAAAAAACTATTCTCTCTTTTTTTATTTTTTACAGCCTTTTTTAATGCTCAAATTCTAGATGAGTTTCCAAAAAATCAAGAATTTTACAAAGGTGGATTACAAGAATTATACAAGGACATCAACACCATTGCTTCTGAGAAAAAACTTTCTTCTTGTGGTAAAAAAGAAATTTATCAAGCGAAATTATTATTGACCAAGGAAGCCAAAATAAAATTTATCACCGATTTTGACTCTGTCAACATCAATAAAAATAAATGTGCGTACGATTTTACTTTAGATGTTTTGAGAGAACTGAAACTTAGTAACAAATGGATTCCTGCAAAAATAAAAGATCAAAATTTTGATTCAATTGTTAGATTATTTTTTGTTCCTAATCATTTACTGGATAAATACACAGAAAATTACATCCCTGAAAAACTTTATATTCCTATTACTTATAAAGGTGGCAAAAAAGTGATGGACAAGGATATTCATGATAATTTCATGTCTATTTTTAACGATTATCATGTTAATGGACACCTTTTTTTAGAATTTGTAGTTGATGAAAATGGTGAAATTATTAATCCTATTGTTTCACCCAAAATAGATAATGAATCATTTAACAAAGATATTGTTCGCTCCATCAATCGAACAAAAGGAAAATGGAATCCCGCTATATTAGATGGCGTTCCTGTAAAATCTAGAATTACTATACCTCTAAATTTTTCAACATCTTTCTATGAAAAATAATAAAAAGGCTGTTCAAAAAATGAACAGCCTTTTTTCTATATCTCAATTTCTCATTACTCTTTCGGCATATATTTAGAAATATCGTCATCGTTTTTATTTTCCTCAGTATTGGTTGGTTCTGCATTTAGAGGCGTTTCTGCTGATGGTCTTAATGCTTCCGCTGCTTTTATTTTTTCTCTTTCTAAAGCCAATTGTCTTTGGAATTCTTCTTCTCGTTTTTTCTTATTTCTTTTTGCCACGAAATACCAAACAATTCCAGCAATCAAGAAAATAGGCCAAAACGGAACAAGCGCTAAAAATAATCCACCCAAAACCGCAAATCCTTTCATAAATGCATTAGAAGATTTATCCCCGAAAGTTTCGTCTTTTTGTTCATCATTCAGAATGTTTAAATCCTCAGCATTATTGGTTTCTGGAGTATTATCTACCAAAGTCAGTTCCACATCGCACATTTGGCTTCCTACATAATCATTGCCTTCTACTTCTGTATTTTTAGATTCTACATTTCCCAGACTGCTCATTTTATTGACCAATTCATTAAAATTACTCAAAGGTACTTTTACGGTCAAATATTGTTTGGCAATTCCTTCGTTTTCGGTATAATTTTCTGTGATAATATCTGCATTGTAAGTACTCAATTCTTGATTTAACAGAGCTTTTGCAGCAGCCAAATCTTCTACCGAAACTTGCAATCTAGTCGTTTTAGCAATAGGGTAGAGTTCACGCTGAGGAACAGGTTGATTCTGAACTTGATTTTGATTTTGAACCTCTTGTTCTGGTTGATTTTGTGTATTATTTTTAGAAGTTTGTTTCAAAATTTTATTGGCCGTTTCAGCAATAACTACAGCAGCGTTGTCACCGCTTTTTATGGCATTATTAGCCGAATCAATCGCTTTTCTAATGTCTTGTGCTTGTTGGCTTTTGTTATCTAATTTTTTAAATTCCCTGTTGAGGGAATCTATGTTTACATTTCCTTTTTTAATGGCATCTTCTATGATTTCTTTATGCTTATTGATTTCTGGAAGGATAACTTTTCCTACCGTACTGTTAGAATCATTGACGATTTTAGAAATAGAATCGAGGGTTTGATAACTTTCTTTTGCTTGGTTAAAAAGGCTATCTGCAGTTTTAAAGGAATCAGCCGTTTGTTGAATATCGGTTTTATTACAAGCCACCAATAATAGAGTAGCGGTAAAAAGACTAAAAATTGTTTTCTTCATTTTAATAGTTTTGTTGATGCCAAACTTAATACAAAAAATGTTCCCTAAAAATAGGTAAAATATCGTATTTATATTAAAATTTTGAAAATCAATGAATTGTAAAATAATTTGCAAAATTTTTACAAAAAAAATCTCCAAGTTTCCTTGAAGATTCATTTATAATCTAAAATCTATAATTTAAAATTATTTCGCGTGATTCCATTCACTAATGAAGTGTAATTTCACATTCGGGAATTTTTCCTGAGTCATGTGAATCGTGAAAGCAGAATCTGCCAAGAATACCAACTGACCATGATTATCTCTTGCCATAAAACGCTGTTTTAATCTTGCAAATTCTTTGAATTCATCAGATTTTTCGTCGGCTTCTATCCAACACGCTTTATGAATTCCAATTGGTTCATACGTACATTTTGCACCGTATTCATGCTCTAATCTGTATTGAATTACTTCGTACTGAAGCGCACCTACTGTTCCAATAATTTTTCTACCGTTCATTTCCAGCGTAAATAATTGCGCCACACCTTCATCCATTAATTGGTCAATACCTTTCGCCAATTGTTTTGCTTTTAATGGATCGTCATTATTGATATAACGGAAATGTTCTGGTGAGAAACTCGGAATGCCTTTGAACTGTAATTTTTCTCCAGCAGTTAAAGTATCACCAATTCTGAAACTTCCTGTATCGTGTAAACCTACAATATCTCCAGGGAAACTTTCGTCTACCACTTCCTTTTTATCTGCAAAGAAAGCATTCGGCGAAGAAAACTTCATTTTTTTACCTTCTCTTACTAGAAGATAGTTTTCATTTCTCTTAAAAGTTCCAGAAACAATTTTCACGAAAGCCAATCTATCACGGTGTTTTGGATCCATATTGGCGTGAATTTTAAAGACAAATCCTGTAAAATTTTTCTCCTCTGGTTTTACCAATCTAAGGTCAGATTCTTTCGGTTGAGGCATTGGTGCAATTTCTACAAACGCATCTAGCAATTCTCTTACCCCAAAATTATTCAAAGCAGAACCAAAAAACACCGGTTGTTGTTCACCAGTAAGATATTGTTCTCTATCGAATTCTGGATAAACAGATTCTATAAGTTCTAGTTCATCTCTTAAAGTAGCTGCAGCTTTTTCACCGATGATTTCATCTACTGAACTGTCATTGATATCATTGATGACGATGGTTTCGCCTACTTTTTGTTTCTTTTCTTCTAAAAACAACTGAATGTTTTTCTCCCAAATATTATAAATTCCTTGGAAATCACTTCCCATCCCAATCGGAAGCGAAAGCGGAACTACTTTTAAGCCTAATTTTTGCTCTACTTCATCCAGCAAATCAAATGCATCTTTTCCTTCACGGTCTAATTTATTAATGAAGACCAACATTGGAATTTTACGCATTCTACAAACTTCCACCAATTTTTCAGTTTGCTCTTCCACACCTTTTGCTACGTCTATTACTACAATTACAGAATCTACCGCAGTAAGCGTTCTATACGTATCTTCCGCAAAATCTTTGTGACCAGGCGTATCGAGAATGTTGATTTTCTTTCCTTTGTATTCAAATGCTAAAACAGAAGTTGCCACAGAAATCCCTCTTTGTCTTTCGATTTCCATAAAGTCGGAAGTTGCTCCTTTTTTAATTTTATTCGATTTTACAGCACCTGCTTCCTGAATTGCTCCTCCGAAAAGAAGTAATTTCTCCGTCAAAGTAGTTTTTCCAGCATCTGGGTGAGAGATAATCCCGAAAGTTTTACGTTTTGATATTTCTTGTAATAAACTCATTTGTAAATTTTGAAGTTGCAAAAATCGTGATTTTTATCGAGATTTGAAAATGATAGATGTATTTCAACGCAAAGGCGCAAAATATATCTATGAATTTATTATGTTTTTAAGACGCGAAAAGACTTCGTCTTTATTTGTTGTGAAAATCTTTGATTTTCTTGCGTCTTATTTTCTTTCTATTTTTTTAATATAAATATTGCGTCTTTGCGTTAAAAATTCTTTTGAAAAAAAAAATGATAGATGTATTTCAACGCAAAGGCGCAAAAAACTTTCAGCTTCCTACTTGTAGCTTCCCTCATTTTTCTATCTTTGAACAAAATAAGTTTTTAGAAATTTTTCGTTAGATTTTTTTTTGAACACTCATCAACTTATCATCCTTTATGAGTATAGACAATACAAAATACAGAAATTATATTTTTGATTTCAAAGCGGCGGCAGCTTTATTTGCTGGACTATTTATTGGCATCATGGTTTTAGGGTTGTATACGCTTTTTGCTTATTTTATTCTAAAGCAAGACTATCCAGAAATACAGACCAGCATGGTATTTTTCATCGTGAGCTATCTCTGCACAGTGCTTTTTCCGATTATTGGTTTTGATGTTTTTGTGATGAAAAGTCAAGGAAAAAAGCTCAATTTTAACATGCAAACTAGGCCTTTTCATGTTTATCTCATGATTTTCCCTATGATGCTGGGAATGATGTTAGTTTCTGAGTTTTTAGTTTCAAGAATTCCTATTGATGGAGAGTTTTTTGGTCCTTTGTACGATCAAATGTCTGACGCTTTTAGCACTATCGCGACAGATACTGCGGGAATTTATCTTCTTACGGTACTTTTTGCGCCCTTTTTAGAAGAAATTCTCTTTAGAGGCATCATTCAAAAAGGATTGATTAATAAAGGTGTAAAACCAGTAAAAGCGATTATTTTTTCAGCTTTAGCCTTTGGAATTTTTCATCTTAATCCTTGGCAAACAGTCAATGCATTTTTATTAGGATTGGTTTTAGGCGTAGTGTATTACAAAACTAAATCGCTGCTCATGCCGATTTTATTGCATGGTTTTAATAATTTTATTTCTGCCTATTTATTACTGAATGGAAATTCAGAAAGCGTAACTGAAAACTTACATCTTCCTGAATATTACGGTCTTATAGTAGGAATTGTACTTTTATCTGTTTCTTATTATTTATTCATGTACCGAAATAGAATTTATTACAGAGAATAAGCGCTAAAAATTTAAAAATTATAAATCTTATATTTAATATTACATAATGGAAATCCTCGTTGCCACGCACAACTTACACAAAAAAGAAGAAATTCAACAGATTTTAGGAGAAAAATACCACATTACTTCACTTACTGATTATCATATTCACGACGAAATTATAGAAGACGGAAATTCTTTCCACGAAAACGCTTTAATTAAAGCTAAATTCTGCTTTGAAAAGACTGGAAAACCCAGTTTAGGAGACGATTCTGGATTGGTAGTTCCGGCGCTTGATGGAAGACCTGGAATTTATTCTGCACGTTACGCAGGGAATCATGATTTTGACAAAAATATGGCCAAAGTTCTAGAAGAAATGCAAGGCAAAAATGATAGAGAAGCTTATTTTATCACGGTTTTATGTTTGTATAACGAACATGGAGCAGAATACTTTGAAGGTAGAGTTTATGGTGATTTAAGCACAGAAAGAAGTGGCAATAAAGGTTTTGGTTATGATCCTATTTTCATTCCCAAAAATCATGAAATTTCTTTTGCAGATATGCCTGCAGAACAAAAAAATGCCATGAGTCACCGCAAAAATGCTTTAGATAAATTTCTTGCATTTTTAGAAAAGTAGTTTTTATACAATCAAATTTCCCACAGATTCCACAGATTTCACAAATTAATAAATAGTTTTCTACTTTTGATATTAGAATAATTTTCACGAAATTTGCAGACTTTAAACCTCTAAAAATCATCATTTAAGCATTTTGAGCACCTTTTTAACAATTCTCGGCTATAACTCAGCAATTCCTACCGTGAAATCTGCACCTACTGCACAGTTTCTAGAAATGGAAGAGCGTTGTTTCCTCATCGATTGCGGTGAAGGAACACAAGTTCAATTGAGAAAAGCTAAAGCCAAATTTTCTAAAATTAATCACATTTTCATCTCGCATCTTCATGGCGACCATGTTTTTGGTTTACCAGGATTGATTTCTAGTTTTAGACTTTTGGGTAGAGAAACTCCACTTTATGTGTACGGTCCAAAAGGCATTAAAGAAATGATGGAAACCATTTTTAGAATTACCGAAACACACCAAGGTTTCGAAGTGGTTTTCCATGAACTTTCTTCTAAAAAATCAGAAAAAGTTTTTGAGGATAATCGAGTAGAGGTTTTTACTATTCCATTAGACCATAGAATTTATTGTAACGGTTATCTTTTTAAGGAAAAGCCAAAAGAAAGACACCTAAATATGCAGGAAATTTCTAAATATCCTGAAATTGAAATCTGTGATTATCACAATCTAAAACGTGGCAAAGATATTCAATTGAGTGATGGATATATTCTGAAAAATGAAAATTTAACGAAACCTGCAGAACCTTCTGTTTCTTATGCTTTTTGTAGTGATACTCGATATTTAGAGAGCATTATTCCTATTATTAAAAATGTAGACGTGTTGTATCACGAAGCAACTTTTTTACATGATTTAAAGAAAATGGCAGATTACACCGGTCATACTACTGCTCTGGAAGCTGCGAAAATTGCCAGAAAAGCCAATGTTAAAAAATTGATTTTAGGTCATTTTTCTAATCGCTACAATGACTTGTCTGTTTTTCTCAATGAAGCCTGTGAAATTTTCCCTGAAACCTATCTTCCGGTGCAATTGGAAGCGGTTAAAATTTAAGATTTACGATTTTTGATTTACAATTTTTATTTGGCAGTTAGAACTTCACTCTAGTCAGTCTGCAAAATTTAAAACATCAAACATCCTTCACCGATCATCCCACAAATTATTATGAACGAGCAAGAAATCTTTGAATTTCTCAATCAAAAAGCCGAACAATACAATCATGTAGATTTTATTGAACTAGATCCTATTTCTATTCCGCATCAGTTTTCTTTGAAACAAGACATAGAGATTTCTGCATTTTTTGCCTCTACAATTGCTTGGGGAAATAGGAAATCTATTATTACATCAGCTCAAAAAATCATGAATTTCATGGGATATTCTCCGTATGATTTTGTGATGAATGTTACCCAAAAAGATTTCAAAAAATTAGAAAATAAAGCCGTTCACAGAACTTTTTCGTCAGAAGATTTCCAACAGTTCATTTT
>CAZHCK010000033.1:23213-25777 GCA_964530915.1 uncultured Cloacibacterium sp.
TTTTAAATTTAAAAAGTATTTATTCTGAATTTGAAAGTTTAGAAGACTTATTTCTTTTAAAAGAAAACGAAGAAAATTATTATCACGCTATCGAAAGATTCAGAACTCGTTTTTTAGGAGAAATTCCGCATAGAAGCCATAAACATGTGAGTTCGCCTTATAAAAATTCTGCTTCAAAAAGATTGGTCATGTTTCTGCGATGGATGGTTCGCCAAGACAAAAAAGGTGTAGATTTTGGCATTTGGAAAAACCTTTCTCCTCAATATCTATCCATTCCATTAGATGTTCACACTGCTAATATTTCCAGAAAATTAGGAATTCTCACCAGAACTCAAAACGATTGGAAAGCCGTAGAAGAACTCGACCAAATCATCAGAAAATACAATCCAGAAGATCCTGCTGTATACGATTATGCGCTTTTTGGGATTGGGGTTTCTAAAGAATTATTATAGAAAAATATTCCTAAATGTGGAGGAGTGCTTTTGCGATAGCAAAGTATATTAAAACCCCTAAAATATCATTAGAAGTCGTGATAAACGGACCTGTAGCAATTGCAGGGTCTATTTTATTTTTCTCCAGAACAATCGGAACAATGGTTCCAATAATTGCCGCTACCATAATTACCGCTAAAAGAGAAATAGAAATGGTCACAGAAACCATCAAATCATTATGGTTAATCAATAAATTGAATCCAAAAATAATTAAAGAAAGTATCATTCCTGATGCTGCAGAAACGCTTACTTCTTTGAATAAAGTTTTAAAAGTATCTTTTCCTAAAGTATTATTCGCTAAACCTTGTACGATAATCGCCGAAGCTTGTACTCCAATATTTCCCGCTGTTGCTGCAATTAGCGGAACGAAAAACATCAATGCTGGAATGTCATGCATCGCATTTTGATTGCTTTGTAACACTCTAGAACCAATTAAACCACCAACCATTCCGATGAATAGCCAAGGTAATCTCGCTTTGGTTAAATGAAAAATGGTATCACTAGAGTCAACATCTTGAGAAATCCCCGATGCTAACTGGTAATCTTTTTCAGCTTCTTCGGTAATAAAGTCGATAACGTCATCTACGGTAATTCTTCCGACTAGTTTTCCTAATTTATCCACAACAGGGACTTCGAACAAGTCATATTTTTGCATGAAACGCGCAACTTCTTCAGCAGATTCTGTATCTTTAACGTATTGAATTTTAGAATTATAAACATCTGAAACTCGAGTAGAAGATGAAGTGGTTAATAATTTTTTGAGACTTAACAAACCGAGTAACTTTTCGGAATCATCTACTACATAAATAGAGTAGACTTCTTCCATCTCTTCGGCTTGTTTACGCATCTCTTTGACCGCAGAAATAATAGAAAGATTTTGATTTACTTTTACCAATTCGGTAGCCATCAAACCACCTGCAACATCTTCATCATAACGCAAAAGTTCTACAATGTTCTGTGCGTGCTCCTCATCATTTAAGTGCTGAATAATTTCATCTTGTTGATATTCAGGCAATTCCGCAATAATATCTGCCGCGTCATCGGAATCAATTTCGTTGATGATATTATCTGCAATTTCTTTGGTAGAGAAGTTTCTCAGGAATTTTTTACGCTCGTCTTCGTCTATGTAGAGTAGCACTTCTGCAGAGAGCTCATTATCCATAATTTCGTAAAGAAATTTTTGATCTTCTTCTTCTAGAATTTCAAAAATATTGGCAATATCTACCGCTTCCACTTCCGAAATAGCTTCAGAAACAGCTTTTACATTTCTTTCTTCGATGAGAAACTGTAAGGTGTGAGATATTTTTTGCTCTTCAATCACAGAAATTAATTGGGATAAAAAGTTAGAATTTTTGCAAAAATACAAAATAAGAGTTCAAAAATTCGCATTAATAATCATTAAAGTCAAATTTTAGTCGATTTTTAATCGTAATTTTGTCAAAAAAATAAGCAAAATGAAGTTAAGAGAACTTAAAACAGAAAATAGTACGATGCTAGATAAGATGGCAGACAGCGTTATCAGTTGGATTGGTTCTACCGCTTCATTGGTCTTTCACACTTTGCTATTTATCACCAGTTTTTTACTTCCGCTATTTAAAGTGGTAGATTTCGAAGAAATGCTTTTGGTTCTCACTACGATTGTGTCTTTAGAAGCGATTTACTTGTCTATTTTTATTCAAATGTCTGTAAACAAGAGCAATAAACACATAGAAGTTATTAAAGAAGACGTAAACGAAATTCAGGAAGACATTGATGAAATCCAAGAAGACATCGATGAAATTCAGGAAGATATTGACGAAATTCAAGAAGACATCGACGAGATTGCTGATGATGAAGACGAAGATGAACACAAAGAAAAAGCTCAAAAAGTAATTCTCAAGAGCAATGTTTCTAATAACAAGCAAGAAATCAAGGAATTAAAAGCTAAAATTCACGATTTACAAGCGAAATTAGAAGAGTTAATTCAGAAAGATTTTAATTAATTTTTTGCAGCTTTCCATTCTTTCGTGAAGTTGATAAAATCTTCTACACTCAGTTCTTCTGCACGTTTATCCATAAAAGAATGAGATTTTA
>CAZHCK010000034.1:0-25695 GCA_964530915.1 uncultured Cloacibacterium sp.
TTAAAAAACTTGAATATACAAATTTACTTAATAAAAAAATGACCTTATCCGAAAACTATGATGCCAATAATGAATTTAAAATTATAACTAAAAAACATTAGTAGCCACTTCAAAGCTATTTGTATTCATCTTAAACTTTAAAATAATAGAGGTGCCTAATTTTGAGAAAAAAAATATGATCAATTCATTTTTCATTAGATTTTCGTTAGCTATTGTAATGGCAACACATTCGGTGACTTCTTTCCTTACAATGGATGTTTTGAATTTTGGGAAGTATTATTTGGGAGAAGATGAAGGCTTAGGAAGTTTCGGTATTCCGGTTGCCATTCTTGTAAAGCTAATCCATTTGATAAGTGTGCCATTGCTTCTTTGGAACAAATATTTAAAAGGTATTTCGGTGCTCAATATCTTAATCTTGGTAATGGGCATAATAATGATACACGGAAAGGAAGGTTGGTATGTAGTTGGCGGTGGTAGAAATGGCGTTGAGTACAATTTTCTTCTCATATTTTGCTTTTTATCATTTGTTTTTCCGAAAGGACTGTACAAATTTTAGTGCAGTTGGTAGATTTAAGAAAGTATTTTGTAGATTTATTTCAAATTTTTGATTGAAATTTTAGAATTTCATTCTTTTTTTAATTAACATCAATAATTATTTTGAAACTTAAACAAAGTATAAAATATCAGCTTTACTTTTGGTTGGCATATTTTCTTTTTGAGATTAATGCACAATTCCTTTACCTTCAGGAGATTTTTAAAAATTTTTCTCTTAGGAAAGTTTTTATTTGGTCCATTACTTCAGAATTTACGTTTTTATTAACAGAAATTCCTGCTTTTTATATGGTTCTGGCAATTATTGATGGCAAGATAAAATTCATTAACGGGAAACTATTTAGGATAATGTCTATAATTATCGTCATTACTTTTTTTGTTATTTTTTATAGAATTTTATGTCACGATCTGGTTTATCCATATTATTTTTCTCATCCGGAAGAAACCACCCGATTTTCTTTGCCCGGTATTTTCAATGCAGTAATGAACATTGTTTTTGCAGTAGGAATTGCTTTGGGATTTATAAAGTTTATCCAGCAAAATGAGACTCAGAAAAAACTGGCAGAAATTTCCAAAGAAAAAATAGACGCAGAACTCAAACTTCTAAAAACACAAATTAATCCGCATTTTCTTTTCAATACGCTTAATAACATCTACGGACTTTCACTCAAAAAGTCGGATCAAACTCCAGAGATTATTCTGAAGCTTGCTAAAATAATGAGATACAATATTTTTGATTCTTCAAAAGATAAAGTATCTGTACAGAAGGAAATTGAAAATATTCAAGATTTTATTGACATACAGAAAATAAGGCACAAGTCTGTGAATGTAGAGTTTATCCATTCAATAGATCACATTTCGCAGGAGATTTCGCCTCTCATTCTGTTGCACTTTGTAGAAAATGCTTTTAAACATGGAGCTTCCGAAAGCAGGTTCGATTCTTATATTAGAATTAATTTAAAACTTGAAAATAGGATTCTGGTCTATAAAGTTGAAAATTCTAAAGAATTTGGATTGCCTAAAGACAGTACTAAAATAGGTCTTAAAAATATAAAAAGGCAACTAGAATTATTGTATCCAAAACATACATTGACAATAGATGATTTAGAAAAAATCTTCCACATAACTTTAAAAATCCCATTTGAAATCAATGAATGATGAAAAAATATACAATTGCATCATTGTAGAAGATGAGCCGATTGCTGCAGATATCATTGAAAACTTTGTAAAGCAAGACAAAGAACTGAATCTTGTGGGAAAATGTTCCGATGCTGTCTACGCAAGCAGTCTCTTAAATATGCACAAAGTGGATCTAATGTTTCTTGACCTGCATTTGCCCGTTATAAAAGGGTTTGATTTTCTCAGAAAAATAAAAAACCCACCATTTGTGATTGTAACAACAGCGTATCACGAGTATGCTCTGGAAGGCTATGAACTTGATATTGTAGATTACTTACTGAAGCCTATTCCTTATAGTAGATTTCTCACAGCTATCGGGAAATTCAAGCATTTTGCAGAAGCAGAAGATGCTCTTTTAGAAGTTGCAGACCGTAATTTTATTTATATAAACATTGGCAAAAAGAAAATTAAAATATATCTGGATGATATTTTTTTTATCGAAAGTTTCCGAGAATATATTAATATTCACACAAAAGCTGAAGTGTTAATTGTTAAAATGGCAATAAGTAAAATAGAGGAAGTCCTAGATAAAAAACATTTTGTAAGGATACATAAGTCTTATATTATTTCTACATCTAAAATTGAAACAAAAACAGCTTCGGAGGTTCAAATTAATGGAAAAAAACTTCCGATAGGACGTACTTACAGACCAATTTTTTTCTAAAAAACATCAGATCAGTCTGTTTTCCTTGTTGATAGACCTTTAAAAGCTGTTTGTAGATTTTTTTTCCCAGCTTTTTAACAAATTTTGAATTTTGATTAACAATAATTTAACAAAATTCAAAATTATGAAACATCAACTAAAGATTATTGGTATAAGTGTTAGTTTTTTTATGGGACAAAATTTTATTTCCGCCCAAGACAAGGACACACTGAAGACCCAAAATATTGAGGGTGTAGTTGTAACTGCATTAGGAATCAAGCGTGAAAAAAAATCTCTCGGTTATTCCACGCAAGAAGTAAAGGGTGAAGACATTTCTAAAAACCCGGCGACCAATTTTCTAAACAACCTTTCCGGAAAAGTAGCAGGATTAGAAATAAAACAATCCACAAATTTTGGAGGATCTATTAATGCTGTTTCAAGAGGTTACAAATCTATTTTGGGAGATAATCAGGCTCTTTTTATTGTAGATGGCGTTCCTATTATTAATACGAATATTAATTCTAGTTTCCAGCAAAACGGTGGCGGTGGCTACGATTATGGAAGTCCTGTTTCCGATATCAATCCTAACGATATAGAAACTGTAAACGTTCTGAAAGGAGCAGCTGCAACAGCTTTGTATGGTTCTAGAGCTCAAAATGGAGCTATTATTATAACCACTAAAAAAGGTAAAAAAAATAAAACAGGAATTGGATTAGAGTACTCAAGTTCTATTACAATTTCTACTGTAGACAAAACCACTTTTCCGGAATATCAGACACAATACGGACAAGGATACCTAGGTGATGTGATGGCTACATACCAAGGAAGCCCAAGAGCATTGTTTGGACACGATGCTTCTTATGGCGCTCCTTATGACCCCAATCTAACGGTTTGGCAATATGATGCGTTCATCCCAGATTCTCAGAATTACGGAAAAAAAACACCTTGGGTAATGGCTAGAAACGGACCTATTAGTTTTTTTAACAAAGGGACTAATCAGGTTAATAATATTGCACTAAATGGAGGTAACGAAAAATCCTCTTTTAGATTGAGCTATTCTAATACCAATGCTACGGATATTTTACCGAATTCTTCCCTGATGAAAAACAATTTTGGAGGTAATGCTTCTTACAAACTTACAGAAAAACTTATGGCAACTATTTTTGCAAATTATATTACTCAAAATACGAAGGGCAGAAACTCAACAGGTTACGGAGATAATATTATGACAAATTTCCGACAATGGTGGGCCACCAATGTTGATTTGAAAACACAGCAATATCTCTATGAAAACTTCCGTAAAAATTATACATGGAATATAAAAAGTATTACCAATCTTGCACCACAATACTGGGACAATCCATATTTCCAAAGATATGAAAACTATCAAACAGATAAGAGAGATCGTTTTGCTGGAAATTTCAGCCTGAATTATGATATTTCCAAAAATTTCAATATTTTAGGAAGAATAGGAATCGATGGATACAATATGATGATTGAAGAAAGAAGAGCTACAGGTTCTATACCTGCTTTTTTTAGTTTTAATGCCGTTGAGCAACCTTCCGGCTATGCCGTAACCAATTTAAGATTCAGAGAAACCAATTATGATTTAATCGCAACTTATAAGAATACTTTTTGGGAGGATTTTAATTTGCAAGCCATTATGGGAGGAAACATTAATGTACAATCCAATTATTCTAATGCACAGACAACATCGGGAGGCTTATATATTCCTGGGATTTACACAATTTCTAACTCTGCTTCAGCTCCTGCAAAACCAATTATTTCCGACACTTCAAAATATATTTATGGGGCATTTGTACAAGCTTCTTTAGGATATAAAAACACGTATTATCTAGAAGGAACTTTTAGAAGAGATCAATCTACAGCATTGCCATCAGAGAAATCGGTTTATTATTACCCTTCGGTTTCTACAAGTATTGTTTTCTCAAATTTTATTAAAGAAAAATGGCTAAGTTTTGGAAAAATAAGAGCAGCTTATGCAGAAGTAGGATCAGATACAGGTGCAGATCAATTAAGAAACAGATATGCCGTACAATCTGCATTTGGCGATTTACCAGTATATTCATTTAATACAACTTTAAGAAATGCTGATTTGTTGCCACAAAAATTAAAAAATTTAGAGGTTGGAACCAATGTTCAGCTATTCAATAACAGATTTGGTTTTGACGTTTCTTGGTTCCGCAATATTGCTTTCGACCAAATATTGCCTTTACCAATTTCTCTTGCAAATGGTTCAATCAGTAAAATTCAAAACACTGGAGAGCTTACTACAAAGGGGTTTGAAGTGTCATTAAATATCACGCCTCTTAAAACTGATAACTTTAACTGGGATATGAATCTTAACTGGTCCAACCCTAGAACAAAAGTTACACAGCTAAGGGACGGAATTGAAAATATTACAATTGGAAGCTTACAAGGAGGAATCTCTATCAATGCTCCTTTAAACGGAGATTATGGAAGCATTTGGGGAGCCGATTTTGTATATGATCCTAATGGGAACAAAGTTGTGGGAGAGAATGGTGCCTATCTCAGTACAACCGATACAAACCATAATCTGGGAAGCTTTCAGGCTGATTTTATTGCAGGGTTGAATAATAGTTTCAGATATAAAAACTTCAATCTTAGTTTCCTTATTGATTGGAAAAAAGGAGGCAAAATATTTTCTTTAGACCAATACTACGGTTACGGAACTGGTATTTATGCAGATTCTGTAGGTCTGAATGATTTGGGGAATCCTATAAGAAATGAACTCAGCAATGGTGGTGGTGTTATTCTTCCTGGTGTAATGGTAGATCCAAACAATCCGAATAATTATATTCCAAATACAATACGTTTAGATAAGTCAATGTCAAGTCAAGTTTTGGGAACAGATCCTCCTGCTGCTGCTTTTGTTTATGATGCGAGCTTTATCAAGCTAAGAGAAGTAGCTATATCTTACACTTTTGATAAAAAGATTCTTGGTAATACCTTCATACAGGGTTTAATATTAGGATTTTCCGGAAGCAATCTTTGGATCATTCACAAAAACCTTCCGTATGCCGATCCAGAAGCAGGATTGTCTTCGGGAAATATTCAGGGATATCAATCTGGTGTAATGCCAACTACCAGAAACTATTCTTTTAATCTAAAAATAAATTTTTAAAAGTCAAAAAATGAAAAAAATAATAATATTATCAATACTTCTGGGATTTTCCTTATCAAGTTGCACACGAGATAATGTGAACGAAGATCAGCATGCTACATATGATGCAATACCAGAATCTCTTGTAACCTACGCAGAAAAAGAACTCAGCGATTTTTTAAACACTCCCAATGTCAATGAAAATAACTTCAGGCTTACGATGCAGTATTGGCAAGAGACCACCTATGTTAATGAGAGTAATTATGATTTTACCAACAGAAACGTTGCCAACAATATTTGGGCGGATAATTATGTGAATGTACTTAACAATCTTAACAAGGCAAAAGAACTAATTAATGATTACCAACCAACTCCTTCGGAACATTCTATATGGCCGGTAAAAAAACAAAATCAATTGGCTATAATTGATATTCTAATGGTTTTCACATATCAGACATTGGTAGATATTCATGGAGATATCCCTTACACTCAATCTCTTAACAATGTTGTATTTCCTCTTCCTGCTTATGATGATGATGCCGAGATATATCCTAAACTTATTACAAGGTTGAAAGAAGATATTTCTAAACTGCAGACAGGCGGAACTTTTGGAGCCGGAGATATCTATTATAACGGAGATATTAATAAATGGAAAAAATTCGGAAATTCTTTACTTCTTAAATTGGGAATTACCATTGCAGATGCAAATCTTAGTTTAGCACAATCCACAATATTAGAAGCCATTTCCGAAGGTGTTATTACAGATCAGTCAGACAACTGTCAGTTTGCGTATTTGTCTTCATCGCCTAACTACAGTCCTATCTATGAGAATGTTTACGCTAATAATAGAGACGATTTTTTCGGAGGGAAACCATTTATAGATTATCTTAATACAACTTCTGATGCCAGAGTTTCAAAATATTTTCAGGATGTAAATGGTTCTTATATCGGGCAGATTATTGGGCAACCAGGTGATTTTGGAGATTTTTCAGCTCCGGGAGAATTTGCTTACACGCCTACAACTTCAGGAAACATTATCACCAATACAGAAGTTGCATTCTACCTACTGGAAGCTTCTGCAAGATTTGGAATTGGCGGAGTTCCTGCAGACTTGTACGAAAATGCAATTACATTTTCTTTCTTAGAATGGGGATTAACCTCAGCAGATGCTCAGAATTATATTAGTAATCATCCATATGATGCCACAAACTGGAAAAAATCAGTTGGAGAGCAGGCTTGGGTTGCAATGTATAATCAGCCATTAATTTCTTGGAATTTTTACAGAAGATTAGATTATCCGCAGTTGCAGGCTCCAGCTACCGCCAATGCCAATGCAGAAGGAAAAGTACCGGTTAGACTACAATACCCTACGCTAGAAGCCACAACAAACGGAACCAATTACAGTAACGCAGCAACAGCAATAGGCGGTGATAAACTAACGACCAAAGTTTTTTGGGATAAATTTTAAATGCCATAGTTTCTTAATATCAAATTAAATTTTTCAACCGCTATGGTTAATCCGCTCCGTAAAGCGGATTTTTTTAAAAACTTGACTGAATAAATGAAAACAATTGATTCGCAATTATATGAAAATAACAATTCAAATATCGTTTTGATTATTGCTTCTGCAATGGGTGTCAAACAATCTTTTTATCAAAATTTTGCAGAGTTTGCCAATTCAAATAACGTTTCTGTAATCACATTTGATTATAGCGGAATTGGAAACTCATTAACTAGAAATATTAAAGAGCATAAGGAGTTTCTACACGATTGGGGAAAACACGATTTAGAAAAGGTAATTAGGAATACCATTGAAAAATTTCCAAATCATAGAAAAATAGTTTTAGGACATAGCGTTGGCGGTCAATTAATTGGTTTAGCACCATCATCAGTTCATTTAGATAAAACTATTCTCGTATCTGCACAATCAGGTTTTTGGGGATTTTGGAAAGGATTTAATGAAGTTAAGATGTTTCTGAATTGGCATCTGCTCTTTCCTATTCTTACTTCTTTTTTTGGATATATGCCTTCTAAAAAAATTAGCAAAATGGAAAATTTACCCAAAAATGTAGCAAATGAATGGTCAAAATGGTGCAGAAATCCTGACTATTTATTTGGATACTTTTCTGATGATGAACTGGTTTTCAGCAAAATAAGGTGTAACCTTTTATCAATAAGTGTTGACGATGACTTTTTTGCTCCTGAACTATCTGTTGATTGGCTTACCAGCCAATATCAGAACGCGAAGCTAACCAGAAAACATTTATTTCCTGCAGATTTTGGTGTTTCTAAAATTGGACATTTTGATTTGTTTAAAACTAAATTCAAAAACAGTTTTTGGAAATTTTTATTAGAAGAAATTAAAGATAAATAAATATGAACAAGAATATACGATTTGGAGAAATAGTGAATGGTTATGAAATTCCGGTTCTCAATAACAGAGAAATACGGGCAACTGCTGGAATAATGTTTCTCATGGCATTTATTTCATTAGTCTTAATCCTAAGCAATGGAAACTTTGTACCGGTAAAATATGTATTATCCATTTTTGTGGTAGAGTTTTCCACACGGTTATTCATTAATCCGAAATATGCGCCTTTGTTGATTATTGGCAGAATGATTGTGAGCAACCAAAACCCGGAATATGTAGGGTCAGAGCAGAAAAAATTTGCATGGTTTATTGGCTTTACCATTTCTGTGATTATGTTTTTTCTCTTAGTAATTCTGAATTCTTATAGCCCAATTACAGGATTCGCCTGTTTGATATGTTTAATATTGATGTTTTCAGAATCTGCATTCGGCGTTTGTTTTGGGTGCAAACTGTATGGATTCATCAAAAAAGACAAAGCGCAATATTGTCCCGGAGAAGTTTGTGACATTGGAAAGAAACATGATATTCAGAAGATTTCGCTGAAGCAATGGTTTGTAATTGGAGGACTTTTTTTAATAATTGTTTTGCTTTTCGTTTTGTTTCAGGATTTTTTTACCGTAAAACCTCATAACCTTTTTAAATAATGAATCAGAAAAAAATAGCAAGACTTGCAGGTAGCTTATACTTAATTGTAGTTATCACGGGAATAATTAGTTTTGGATACATCCCGAAACAATTAATAGCATGGGGTGATGAAACGAAAACTTTCAACAATATTCTTCAAAATGAAAATCTCTTCAGGCTCGGGATTTTCTCCAGTGTGATTTGTTATTTGGCATTTATTTTCTTGCCTTTGGTTTTAAGGGAATTGTTTAAATCTGTCAATCAATTTGTTGCCAATGCAATGGTTGTGTCAGTATTGGTAAGTATACCAATTTCATTTATTAATCTGCAGAACAAATATCTTATTTTAGATATGATCCATAAGGAACATTACCTGAAAAATTATAGTGTGTTGCAACTTCATTCTTTGGTTATGTTTCATCTTAATCAATATGAATATGGCATTTTTATTTCCACTTTTTTCTGGGGATTATGGCTGTTGCCTTTTGGCTATTTGGTTTACAAATCGGGTTTCATCCCTAAAATTTTCGGAATTCTTTTAATGTTGGGATGCTTCAGTTATGTTACTAATTTTTTCGGCAATACTTTATTTGTAAATTATCAAAATTTAGGATTTTCAAAAATTATTGGTAAAATTCCTTCTGTTGCAGAGATTGGGATTTGTTTGTGGCTATTAATAATTGGTGTTAAAAAATCAAAAAAAATCTATAATGAAAACTAAAAAATCAGAATTTGAAGACTTTAAAATTAATGTTAAAATTTTACTCGCCGGTTTGTGGACTTCGGCAATGTTTCTCTATATCTACGGAGATTATTTTGAATTGTATGTCCCCGGAAAAGTTGAAGGATTAATCAGTGGTAAAAACTTGTTGAACACGCCATACAATTTATTGTATGCAACCATACTTCTCACAGTTCCATCCTTGATGATTTTTCTTTCATTAATTTTAAAACCTAAGGTCAATAGGATTTTAAACATTTCAATTGCAGGTTTTCTTACTGTATTTACATTCTTTATTGGTGTTTCATCCATTTCAGAATGGCGCATTTTTTATGTGATGCTTGCTTTTTTGGAGAGCATTCTAACATTAATCATTATTTGGAAAGCATGGACCTGGAAAAGAATCAATTAATTTTTTAAGCCAATACTCCGTTTGTATCTTTTAATCCGTTTGTATCTTTTAAAATGTCTTTGGTAGATAGAATATCTTTTACATTAATGAGTAATTATAATTTTAACGTCGAATAAAAGGTATCAAATTCTAATCATTAAAAATTCTAAAAAATGAAAACATTCAAATCATTATCGGTAATTTTGTTAACCGTTTTTCTCGCCATTTTTTCTGTATCCTGCAGACATGATAGTAATGATGATAATCCAAGTGGGAGCACATATCCTAAACAGGTTTCTATAACTTACAAAGTAACCAGTGCAACAACTTCATCTGCATCAATTATCAAATACAAAAATGAAACTGGAGGTGATACTGATGTTGCAAATCCGTCATTGCCATATTCAAAAACTATAAACAGAACAGTAAATAAAGGGGACGTCCTTACTCTTGCATATGGAACCAACACAAATCAAACGGTGAAATTGGAAATTTTGGTTAATAATGCTTCGGTTTTATCACAAGAATTTACAACCACTTCCGGCGCAATAGTATATCAGTTTCCTTAAAATAACCATCATAACTATGCAAAAAATAAAAAAAATATTTTTTAGTTTTGGTTTTTGTATTTGTGCAGTTTTATCTTTTGGACAAAATAAAATTCTGCCTGGCTCCCAATCAATTAACACTAAATTGATTAAACTTGGTAACTATACCATGGGGTACTATTTTGTAAAAGATGGAAACCCTATGGAAATTTGTAACTACCAAACAGAAGTTTCCACAAATGGAGACCAAGTTCTGTTTAGTTCAAAATTAATTTTCCTAAAAACAGATAAACTTTGGAAAGAACAAATTGTTTTGGATAAAAATACGCTGAAACCAATAAGTAGAAAATCTGAAAGGGAAACACGAAACTTTGATATTAAATATGCTAATATCAATAAAGGAGACTATTTTGATATTGCAACTTATCCTTTGGTTCTTTGTGCATTGCCTTTAAATATAGGATACAAAGCCACAATTCCTGTAATAGATTATGATTCTCCGAATAAAGATAAAATACAGAATGTGAATATTACCGATGTAAAAAGCAATATCTACAATTCTGAACTTACAGGTGAGCATCAAGTTTGGAAAGTATCTGTAAACGAAGAAAGTACAGGAAACATCTATGATTATTTTATTGATAAAACTTCCCGAAAAATTTATAAAATCACGGTTTCTTCAAAAGGAAATAATTTAATGTTGGTGGATAAAGAAACTGATTTTAATCCTTTCAAAAATAAATTTGATAAAGAAGCCACGCTGAAAATGCTCACTAAAGGTAATTCTGTAATTTCTGGAGAAGCATTTGCAAAAGACGACCGTTCTGGTAGAGATAACAGCAAAATCCGCATAGATGTCCTAAATGTCAACAAGAAGCAGTTCGCACCTAAAGGAACAAAAGTAATACTCTTCCCTTACAATGAATATTTCAAAGAATGGATGGAACTGAACAACAGACAAAAAAAAATTAAAGGAGCGAAACCAATTCCTCTATCAATAGATGCTCAATTGTGCGTTTTGACTACTGAGATATATAATGACAACGGAAATTTTGAATTTACAAATCTTACAGAAGGTGACTATTTTGTATCCATTTCGTTCAATTATACCGATACTTTTTCAAGAAGAGAAATCACAGGAACTTCCGATATTTATGTGAATGGACAATATGCCGGAATTCAACTTAACACCGATATTTTCGACTATGCGCAGACTGGGGATGCAAATTTTCAAAAAATCGTTAATATAAAATCAAATGGCGAAACCGTGAAGATTAAACTGAAACGATGGTAATAATTAATTGATTTTTAAAAGAATGAAAACAAAAATTGTCATACTTATTTTCTTTTTTTCTTATTCTCTGCTTTTTTTAATCAAAGCGCAATCACTTGCAAGCAACAATACTAAACTTGGTGCAAGACTGAACAAGGAAAAAGTTTTTGCAGACAGCCAGCGAAAAATTTTTAGTATCACAAGTTGGGCAGGTGCAAATATTACGGAACTGATCCAAAAGTGGGGAAATTTTACTAAAAAAAATGAAACTCCAAATGGTTACACAGTTTACATTTACGAGACAAGATATTCCGGAAGTGGTGGCAAATATGAGCCGGGTTATGTGGTTTCAGACCAATTCGGGAATATTCTGCACCAAGAGGTCTCCAAAGATAATCGGTATTCTTATGACTTTACCGATTTCTATGATTTTTATGTGGATAAAGATAATGTGATTGTAAAAGTAAATACCGGGACAAGATGAAACAAAATTTGTTAATACTGCTTTTACTTTTTTCTGCTACCCTGTTAAAATCGCAGGAATCTTATTTTAAAATTGAACATTTTGGGGTTTATATCCCAAATAAAAGTATAATGTTTAATTTCCCTAATCTCAAAAAAGAGCAGATCAAGGACAAAATTCTTAGATTCATTAAAGAGAAAAACTTTGTTTACAAGCCTTTTTTGTCAGGCGAAAGCAGAATAGTTTTCAGGGATTTTTCTTTCATCTGTAAAAAAGACAAATGTAAGGCTGATATTGTAGCCAAGAATTTTCTCTATTTAGATTATGGAGATGGTTTTATGAAGATAAGTTTTGAAAACGAAATTTACTCTTCTATTGTTGGAGCAAAATTATTGATTAATAATAATGATGATGTGGCATCAGAAAATAATTTACCATTTGGTTATTACGAATTTTCTGCTCCTTTCAGATATGAGGAAGTTTATCCTGAGTCCATTTTTACCTATAGCAAATCCGGAAAAGCCACTTTACGGAATCAGGAAACTTTAAAAATATTTTTAGAATACTACAATCAATTTATCACTGATTTTAATTTATACTTACAAGATAAATAAGATAACCGAGTGAAAACAGATTCTTTAAAACAAACATAAAATATAAGGCATGCTACCACTTTCGGGTTTTTTTATTGCAATTTTTATTGTACTCATTCTGGGAAGCAAAAAAAATAAATCCGATGCAGATCTTATTTTATTTTTATGGATAGTTGTTATTGCGATACATTTATTATCTATTTATTCCTTTTCAATCTATCACGGAGAAAAATATCCGTCATTTACATCATTGTCTATGGCGTTGTCTTTAACTCATGGACCTTTTTTGTTTCTCTACACCCACAAAAAAACATCAAACAAAAAATTTTTCTTTTATGACTGGCTACACTTTTTGCCATTTTTTATGTGGTTTATTGCTACCTACCATTTTTATTTTCTGCCCGCAAATAAACAGACGGATGTTTTTTTAAACAATGGCGCCGGATTTGAGGTTCAGAATAAAATAAGAGTGATAGCAACTTACCTTTCGGGAATTGTTTACCCTATTTTTTCGCTGTTAATATTAATAAAATACCATATTAAAATTAAACAATGTTTTTCTGATATCGAAAAAATAAATTTTAATTGGCTTCTTTATTTTATCATTTGGAATTTTCTTATTTGGATATTTATTTTGTGTAATCAAGAAAAAATTGCCTACGGTTTAATTTCGTTTTTCATTGTTTGGATTGGTTTTTTCGGTTTCAGACAAACCAATGTTTTTCTTGAAAAAGATAATCGTTTAAACCATCAAATGATTGTCAATGCTCAGGAAGTAACAATAGAAAATTTTGATAATGAAATCGATTTAGAGAACAAACACAAAAATAAACTTTTGAGTGAAGAAGACTCAAAAATTATTGAAAAAAAATTATTAGAATATCTAACAATTCACAAACCTTATTTAAATCCCGAACTTACTTTACAAGAGTTGGCAGAAAATATCGACATTCATCCTAACGTACTTTCTTATGTTATCAATGCAACTTTAGGGAAAAATTTTTATGATTTCATTAATGAATATCGGATTGAAGAGTTTATTGATCTATACCAAAACACTTACGATAAATATACCATTTTGGCACTTGCTCTCGATTCTGGTTTTAATTCTAAATCAGCATTCAACAGAAATTTCAAAAAAATAAAAGGAATTACACCATCTGAATTTATTTCAAAGGCAAATATTCAGACATCCTTTAGCTCTATTTCTTAATACACTATATAAATATTTGATTTTTAACAATTTGTAAAATAAAGCAGCTGTGTGCTATCTTACATTTTGGGACGATTCGTGGTGTTTTAATTCTAGATTTTTGCCAAGAAATAATTAAAAATATTTTTTTATGAAAAAGATTTTAATCAACTTATTACTTGTAGTTGCAATGCTTGCATTATTTTCTTGTAGGGAAGAAAAATACATTGACGAAGCAGGAAACCTTGTTCCTAAAACGGTAACCGAAGACGCTTCACTTCCATCTATTACTGTAAATAATTTAAAATTACATTCGGAAGCGTTCGGAAATCCTGCTAATACAATGATTGTTGCCATTCACGGCGGACCAGGTGGAGACTACAGATATATGCTGAATTGTAAAGAATTGGCAGATAATGGTTATTATGTCGTTTTTTATGACCAACGTGGTTCTGGTCTTTCGCAAAGACTAAACAAAGAAGAATATGCTGAAAAAGGAGAGGAAGCATTAGAGCAAATCTATAAAGAATTAAAAGGCATTATTGAACATTACAGAACGTCTTCTACACAAAAAGTAATACTTCTGGGGCATTCTTGGGGTGGTATTTTAGCGAGTGCTTTTGTAGGAAAATATCCTAATAAAATAAATGGATTAATTGTTTGTGAACCAGGCGGTTTAAAATGGGCTGATTTAGAAAATTATGTAAAAAATTCAAGATCTTTTAAACTTTGGAGCGAAATTTCTAACGATGCTACTTATATAGATCAGTTTATGACCGGAAAAGAAAATCAACACGAAATCCTAGATTATAAATTAAACATTTTAGCCTCAAAAAATGATATAACTGGCGAAGACAATACATTACCTCAAAGTTTTTGGAGATCCGGCGCAGTAATCAATGCGGCATTGTATGATTTAGGAGACAAAATAAAACCAAATTTTTCACTGAACGTGAAAAATAATTCGCCCAAAACACTTTTTTTCTATAGTGAAAATAACAAGGCTTATCCAACAGATTGGGCGAACAAAATAGCATCATCATATAGTTCTGTGATTTTACAAAAAATCAATGGAGTAGGACACAATGGAATTATTATTGATAAGCAAGCGTGGCAACAGCAAACAATGCCAAAAATCCTTCAATACCTTCAATCATTATAAATATTAAAAAAAAATTCATGAAATTTTTAAATAAAATAATCTTTGCTATCATAATATCATTGTACTTTCAGCTAAAGGCACAAGTCATCAATTGGGAAAATTTACCCCAGAAAAACATTGCCAGTGTAAGTTTCGGAACAGAATACGGATTGGTAACAGGATTTGGTTATGGTTATCAAATATCTGATGGAAAGTTTCCTTACTTGCTGAATACAGAAATATCAATTCCTTTTGGTGAGAAGAGATTAGACGATTTTAAAATAAAATTGGGTGGTCAAATAAGTGTATTAAAATTGAGGAATTTTAATTTAAGCTTAAAACTTCAAGGGATTTTCAGACTTTACAATAATGATTTTGTTAAGATTTCTAATTTCGGGAGTGATTTCTCTGCAACAGTTGGTTATTACAGACAAAAATGGTTTACAGGTGCTGAATTTGGTTTTGATAAAGCTATTGTGTCTCACTATAAACATACAGATTTATATAAATCAAATTATCCGGAAGTAAAAGATGGATGGTATGAACCTTCCGTTGGAGGCAACTATTATTACAACCTAAAAGGAGGTTATAGTTTTGGTAAAAATGATATAACAATTGTAGCAGGAAAAATTATTTCTCAAGATTTTAAGACGAAACCATTATTTCCAATTTTCACTCAAATTGGTTATAACATAAAATTTTAGACTTTAAACACATCTCAATAGTATTAATATTATTAAGCATCAGCTGTTTGTTGTATAATCAGAAAAAAAGAGGAGGAGCATTATTTTTAGTGAAAATCACTAGAGATTTTAGGTATGAAAACAAGATTAATAAAAACACACCCAACTATCAATAGTTGGGTGTGTAATTGGGTTCAAACATTGTAATTTCCTGATTTTCAATGTTGTTTGTGGAGTTGGAGGGATTCGAACCCTCGTCCAAACAAGCAATACGCAAGCTTTCTACATGCTTATTTTGCTATTGGCTTTCGTCGTAAAGCAGACAGCAAACAGCCAACTTTACGCTTATCTTCTAAAATTTTCGTTCCCGAACCGAAGTTTTTCGGGACTTATTTCCGCATTTTCTATGCCTCGGAATCGAACGTCGCAGAACAGAACTTTCGGGAGACATCTTGTTTCCTTACTATACTTCGGGAAAAACGCTAATCCTACTAAGCTTCGGATTAAGCAGCAAGAGCAAACTCTTGGTTGCCAGTTAAATTCTGTAGCAAGGGATTAAAGAGATCGCGCTACGGTTCTCTGCATGCTTACTTACCCATTGGTCTTGCTGTCGAAACCAGTCAACCCCAATTTTTAAGTATGCAAATATAAGCAAAAAATGTACCTAAATTTTAATTCTGTATTTCTTTTATATTGGCGCCAAATTCACGCTATCCGCTGCAATCTTTTTTTACAAAAAAAGGATTTCCGCTTCTATCGTGGGCGCTATTCCGTTATTCTTAGAACTTTTTAACCAAATTTTGAAAATTTCCTTCTTAAAAACTCATAAAAAAGTTAATCTCGGTTAAAGTTGTTTCAGCAATCAAATTTCAAAATAATTTTGAAGCTACTAATCATAACCCATGAAGAAAACTCTACTCCTATTTTTATTCATTTTCGCCCATTCTTTTTATGCTCAAGAATACATTTTTGGCAAAATTACCTCAGAACAAAACATAGAATTATCTGGAGTTCTAATTCTAAACACCAGAACAGACGAAAAAACCTATTCCGACAGCGATGGAAATTTTATGATTTCTGCAAAAAATAATGATGCACTGCGATTCGTAAAACAAAAATTTGATAGAATTACGTATTCCGTAAAACCCGAAGATTTTAAAAATTCTATAAAAATCACATTGATAAAATCCGTAGTTGTAATAGAAGAAGTAGAAATTAAAACAAAACTCACTGGCAATTTAAGAGAAGATGCAAGAAGAGTAGAATCTGTGAGAAAAGTAAAACTCAATAAAGAAATTTCTAAATATATTGCTGAAAAATCTGACCCAGAAATTATAAAACCAAGAGGTGCGAATTTGTACAACCAGTTGGGCAAGGTTTTTCTGTAGGAAAAGTTTCTAATCAAGCAGACCAAATAGATTTAGCCGAAGAATTTCTAGAAATTCTTGGCGAAGATTATTTTACAGATTTAGGGCTTAAAAAAAGTGAAATTTCGGGATTTATTTTTCATGTAATGAGTGGATTAGATTTAAAAAACGCTTATAAATATGGTTATCTGAAAGGAAGTGATATTGCTCAATTCAGAAAACAAGCAGAAATAAAAATCAATGATTTTAGAAAGTTAAAGTAGTATGGAATTGAATTTGATATATAATTTTTCGTAAATTTAAAGTTATCAAATTACCACCTAAAATCACAATTTTATGAACAAAAACATTATCGCCATTGCTGTTGCTTCATTGGGCTTCATCATTGGTCTTGGCTTATTAGGAAGCGCCATCAAAAACCGAAACAAATCAGAAAATACCATCTCTGTTACCGGTCTTGGAACCAAAAAATTTACTTCAGACCTCATCACTTGGAGCGGAAACTTCTCCAGAAATAGCTTTGAACTGAAACAAGCGTATGATGCGCTTTCAAACGACCGAAAAATTATCGAAAACTATTTGATTTCTAAAGGAATTCCTAAAAACGAAATCGTTTTTTCGGCGGTAGATATTCAGAAGCAATATAATTATGTCTCTGATGCTAATGGAAGCAGTCACCAAACTTTTGCAGGTTACCAGTTAACTCAATCGGTTTCATTAGAAAGTAAAGATGTGGCAAAAATTGAAAACTTGTCTAGAAATATCACCGAAATTATCAATCTTGGAATAGAATTCACTTCTTCTAGACCGAATTATTTTTATACCAAACTGGCGGAAGTAAAACAAGAAATGATTGCAAATGCGACTAAAGATGCTAAAGAACGTGCCGAAAAAATTGCAGAAAATGCAGGTTCTGATTTAGGAAATCTTAAAAAAGCAACAATGGGTGTTATCCAAATTACAGCGCCTAATTCCAATGAAGATTTTTCTTACGGCGGAACTTATAATACTCAATCAAAAGAAAAAGAAGCGAGTATTACAATTAAATTAGAATATGAAGTAGATTAGGTAGAGATTGAGGCAAAGGTTGAGGTAAAGGTTGAAAAACTATCTCTATTGGTTCCCCTCTTTTAGAGGGGTGTCAAAATCAAAGATTTTGACGGGGTGTTAATAAACCGTACTATAAATTTCTTTTACTAAAATCTCTAAATCTTCAGGTAAAAAATTAGACATTAGAAATAAATTAACAGCATATTTACCTTCGCCATAACTTGGTTGAAGGTAATTTTTTTCTATGACACTAAAACCATTTCTTTCATAAAAATGCAATCTTCTTCCTGCAATTTCTGAAAGTGAATCTGGTTCAGTTTCTAAAATCAATTTTCCGAATTTTTCCTGTAAACTTTCCAGAATTTTTTCACCAAATTTTTGATTTCTAAATTCCTCAAAAACTTCAAAATGCTCTAAAAAATAAAATCCTTGAAGCTCCCAAATCACACAATATCCTATATTTTCATCTTCGTGATTAACGGAATAAACAAATGCGTCTGGATTTTCGGCCAAATCTAGAAATTGGTCTTTGCTACGTCTTTCTTCTTCGGGGAAAGTTTTTTCGTAGCGGTAGAAAATTTTAGAAATTTTCTTGCGGTTTTGTAATTCTTCAAACCAAATCATTACAAATCGAATACATTAGGTCTTCTAGTGACGAAAATATCTTTTACCCAAAGTGTAAATGCCATCATCAGATAAACTAAGAAAAAAAAACCAGCGGTAGCAAAAGTGGAATAAATGAAAAATACACGCAATTTAGAAACAGGAATTCCTAATCTGCTCCCAAATCTGGTGAGCGTTCCGAACCATTCGTGTTCTACTTTGTGTCTTAAATCCGTAATAAATTTTGGTTCTCTCATTATTTCAGTTTTTCATTATTTTGATGGCGGTCAAAATCTCTTTCAGTTTTTACTTTCATCTTTTTATCAAAAGCGGCTTGTAAATCTACACCAGTTTGATTGGCAAGACAGAGAGTCACAAACAAAACATCAGCTAATTCTTCGCCTAAATCTTTAGATTTGTCAGATTCTTTTTCGCTTTGTTCACCATATCTTCTGGCAATAATTCTGGCAACCTCTCCTACTTCTTCGGTTAACATTGCCATATTCGTTAGTTCATTAAAATAACGAACGCCAATGGTTTTAATCCATTCATCAACTTGATTTTGTAGAATTTTTATTTCCATTTTATGAGTTATGAATTTTGATTAATCTTATTTTCTAAACTTTCAATTTTAGAATTTAAAATTTTCAATTGTTCTTTTATCTCTTCTAAACTTTCTGTAGACTTTCCGGAATTTTCTGTGAAATTTGCAATTCTTTTGATAATTGTTCTGATAAACATCCAAATGAATAATACAATTAAAATAATTGTTGCATAATACAAATATTCAGGATTTAATACTAAAATTTTCATGGCATTTATTTTATTGATACGCTCCAATAGTAGGATTGGTAGTTCTGTTCACTTTTACAATATCTAGAGGAACTAGAGCTGCTGTAGAAACTTTTCCTTTCGCTTTTGCAGGAGAAGTAGCTTTCACTCTCAAATTCATTTTTTGGGTGAAATAATTCTCAAATTTTGGATCTTCATTTTTGATAGAATTCACAATTTTAGCATTTCCGTCCCAAGTAAAACCTGCGTTTGCAGCATCAAATTTCATCAAACAATTCTCGATGAAATAATTAAATGTTTGTCCAGAAGTTGGCTTGAACTGAATCGCGTTATTTCTTTCGGTGTAAATGATAGAATTTTGAAGATTCAATGTTAAAGCGCCTTGTTCTGTAGAAGTTCCGTTATTGTATTCGTTAGTAGCGTAGATTCCAAAACTTGGCAAACTGCTATTTAAATTCCAATAATTGGCAAAAGTAGCATGTAAAAATGTATAATTTCCACCTTTGAAAACACCTAAATTCGCTTGTCCGCAATTATTGATTACTAAATTTTCTGCTTGAACGGTTGCATTAATTCCTAAAATTCCAAAATCTTGAAAAGTATGAACAATCGTATTTTTAAGCGTAGCAGATGCGTGATTGAGTTCTAAACCTGTCGTTCCACCAAAAATTTTAGCATATTTTAAATTGGCAATTGCACCTTGTTCAAGCTGAATTCCGCCCCAGTTTAGAGGAAGTGTGTCATATCTCGCATCATTTCTGTCTCCACGGAAAATAACTTCTTTGCCTAAATCTCCATTAGCAATCAATTGAGCATTTTTCCCGATTTTCAAATTGGCATTTTTATGAAAATACACCTTTGTTCCTTCAGCAATCGTCAGCGATTTTCCATCAGCTAATTTCAAGTCGCCATAAATAATTTTAGCTTTCGTATTGTTCCAAGAAGTATTGTCTGTTAAAATCTTCGGACTGTTTTCGGTAGAAATATAAAATTCTACATCTTGAACTACTGATAACAATGTCACATGTTGATTCGCAACTGGCGATTCTATCTGAATTCTTTCTTCGGCAATCGCTTCTGGAGCATTTGCAGTAGGAGCAATTTCTACAAAAATATAAAGGCTGTCTTTTTTACGAAGCGGCACATTGGTAAATTCTGTTCCTGCTTTTCCATCTACATTAATTCTGTAAAGTGAAGAATTTCCTGATTCCAGATAAATTTTCGGAATAGAAATATCTTTATTTTCGTCGTTATAAATTTTTACAGCATAGGTTTCACTTCTCACCTGATTGTAAACCGTGTCTAGAACCAAAGTGTCAACCGAAAATCTGAGTTTTTTACTTGGTGTATCAAATTCTATTTCATCTCTATTACAAGAAATGGCAAAAAGAGCCAACCAAAACCCGAAAAAAAGAAAATATTTTGTCTTCATGGAAGTTTAAAAATAAGCGTAAAGTTAATGAAAAAAGCTGAACTGTTTCTAAAAACGCAAAAACTGTAAAATTTCTTTCACAAAAACTTAAAACGCTATTTGTCAATTCAAAAAATATTTTTATTTTTGCAGTCTAAAATTAAGAATAATAAAAGCAGTGCCATTACACGCAATTATTATCAACTAAAATTTAAAAAGACAATAAAGATATGAAATCAGGAATTCACCCAGAAAATTATAGATTAGTTGTATTCAAAGACATGAGTAATGACGAAATGTTTCTTTGCAAATCTACAGCTGAAACTAAAGATACTATTGTTTACGAAGGTACAGAATATCCATTAATCAAAATGGAAATCTCTTCTACTTCTCACCCATTCTACACTGGTAAAGTAAAATTAGTAGATACTGCAGGTAGAGTAGACAAATTCATGAACAAATACAAAAAATTCGCTAAGTAATTTAGCCGATTTTTTCATAATAAATCAGTCCTTCAAAAATTTTGAAGGACTTTTTTTGTATTTTTGAGAATAATTTTTCGTTTGTCATTCTGAATGAAGCAAGGCAAAATGAAGAATCTTTTTATTCAATAGATTCTTCACTTCATTTCATTACGCTCAGAATGACAGAAAGTTTTAATAATAAACATTCAATTAAAATGCAACTTATATTTTCTGATGCTCAATTTTGGGGAGATTTCCTTCCGCTTACTTATACCAAACCTATCGCAGAACTTAGAACAGGAATTCTTACGTTTTCTGAACGTTGGCAAAAACTGTTAGATTCTTCAGAAGTTTCTTACATCACCGAAGATTATCTTCAAAAAAAATATAAATCTTACGAAAAGAAAGAAAGTTTACTGATTACTCCAAATTTTCTTCCTTCAGAAAGTGTTTTGTCTCAAATTAAAAATTTGCAACTGGGAGAAGCTTTGATTTATGAAAACGAAGTTTTGGCTGCTAGATTAAACATGGAAAACTTCTCACTTTCACAAATTGAGAAAATGACAGACATTACCGAAGAACTGATTTTCTTTAAAAAAGCTACGGATTTATTTTCGCTGAATGACAAAGCGATTGATTTTGATTTTGAACTAGTGACCAAAGGTAGAACTTCTGCTCAACTTTCTGAAACCAATGGCTTTTTAGGAAATAAGGAAGATTTATTTATAGAAGAAGGTGCCGAAATAGAATTCGCCACGCTTAATTGCAAAACTGGGAAAATCTACATTGGCAAAAATGCAGAAATCATGGAAGGTTCTGTGATAAGAGGAAGTTTAGCACTTTGCGAAGGCTCTAAAATTAATATGGGTTCTAAAATTTATGGTGCTACAACCATCGGTCCACATTCTAAAGTTGGTGGCGAAGTGAATAATATTGTAATCAATGGTTTTACCAATAAAGGTCACGAAGGTTTTGTTGGAAATTCTGTGATTGGAGAATGGTGCAACTTGGGAGCCGACACCAATTCTTCTAACCTCAAAAACAATTACGCAGAAGTAAAACTCTGGAGTTATCCATCTAAAAAATTTGTAAAAACTGGACTTCAATTTTGCGGATTAGTTATGGGAGACCATTCTAAAACTGCTATTAACACTCAATTTAACACAGGAACTGTAGTGGGAGTTGGTGCTAATATTTTCAAAAGTGGATTTCCGCCAAATCTGATTGAACATTTTTCTTGGGGAGGATTTAAAGGAGATGAAAAATTCAGATTAGAAACTGCTTACGAAGTTGCCGAAAAAGCTATGGCAAGAAGAAAAATAGCTTTAACAGAAGAAGATAAGGAGATTCTGAAATGGGTTTATGAGAATTTTTAATTTTTTGAACATAACGATTTAAATTGTTGTTTTGTCATTCCGTAGGAATCAAAACACGTATAAAATATATTCAAGCCGCTTTCAAATATTTTGAAAGCGGTTTTTTAATGACTAAAAATCAAGAAAATAAAAAATTTTCATTTCTGATGTAATATTTTTCCGACCTTCGTTGTCTTACCTATAGAAACTAACCTATGAACCAAGAAACATTTAAGAATACTGTATTTGTTTTGAAAGACGAGATGTATCGTTTTGCAAAGCGATTCTTGGTGAGTAGTGACGAAGCCGAAGATTTGGTGCAGGATTTAATGCTGAAATTTTGGCAAAAAAAGGATGAATTGGTACATCTCAATTTAAAATCTTATGTACTAAAATGTGTGAAAAACGAGTGTCTCAATAAACTGAAACACGAAACGGTGAAACAGAATTTTGCAGATTTTCAACTTCATAGAAGTGAACTCTACAAAATGGAAACCAATAATCTGAAGGAGAAAATTTTAGAATTTATCAATGCGCTCCCCGAAAAACAAAAATTGGTTATTCACCTGAAAGATGTAGAAGAATATGAAGTCTCGGAAATCTCGGAGATTTTAGAAATAGAAGAAAATGCAGTAAGAGTGAATCTGATGAGAGCCAGACAAAAAGTAAAAGAACAGATTAACAACCTGTTAGCGTTTGAAAACAGAAAAATTCAAAACATTTAAAACACGAAACAATGAAACCAAATATAGATAAAGAATACCAAAACATCTTCCAAGAACTGAAGGAAGAAAAAATGGATTGGAATTTCGAAGATTTCTTGAAAAAAACCGAAGAAAAACCAGAGGAAACTAAAGTAATTCCTTTGCAAAAAAAATCTGGTGGTGGCAATCAGAAATGGTATTGGATGGCTGCAAGTTTGGTTACGCTGTTTGGCATGATGATGTTCTTTAACACAGACATTACAGAACCTACCTTGAAACCTATTGCTTCTAATGAAAGTAATCCTTCCCAAAAACCAGCACAAACCAACATCATAAAACCAACTGAAAATCAAGATATTAACACCAGTTCAAATACCATCAAAGTTGCCGAAAACAACGTAAAACCCACAAAAAAAATAAATCATGAGTTCAGAAATGAACATCAAAATATTGCTTCTCAACCAAGTAAAACTGTAGAAAATTCTACTGAAATTCTAGAAAATCCAGCAGAAGAATACAGCGCAGATTATGTAATCGTAAATGGTAAAAAAATCTATAATGAAGAAGAAGCCATCGATATTACGAAGGAAGCATTTCAACTTTTCGCGAGTAACGTTACCAAAACTATAAATCAGGCAGAGCCTATCAAAAATTTATCCATTAACTTTTAAAAAAATTAATACAATGAAAAATATTATCACATTCCTATTCCTCATGTGTTTGCCAGTGTTTGCTTTGGCACAAACTGAAAAATTAGACGCTATTTTTGAAAAATATCAAGAAGCAGAAGGCGTAACTTCTATTAAGATTGCTAAACCAATGTTCAGATTGCTTAATAACATCAATATTGATGATTCAGATATGGACAAAATTAAACCGCTCATCAGTAAAATGAATGGTTTAAAAATCCTCATCATGGAAAAACCTGAAACGGCAGAAAAACCTACTGCTGCTCAATTAGCTGCCATCAATGAAGCAAGTAAAGTAAAAAATGAAATTTTAGCTGCTGTAAAAAATCTGAAATATGATGAATTGATGACGCTAAATAGCAAAGACAATAAAATCAAGTTTTTAGCTGCAGACACAAGTTCTAATTTACTGAATAACATGCTATTAACCATTTCTTCTGATGATGAAAACATCTTGATGATGTTAGACGGACAAATCTCTATGGACGATGTTTCTAACTTGATTAATGACGTACAAAAAGAAGACAAAACGCCTAAAACACCAGAAAAACCTAAAAAATAAAAGCTGAAATCGCCATTGTAAAATAGAGCTTTTGAAAATGGCGATTCTCTTTCAACCATTGTCAACTAAAATTAACACTTATGAAATCATTTCTAAAACTTATAGCAATTTTCACCATTTTGATCTCTCTTCAATCTTGTATTGTAAGTGAAAAGTCTCTCTACAACGAAGAAACAAAAGGAAACGCAACCGTTACCAAAATAAATGTTCCGATGTTTATCGTAAAACCTTACATCAAAAAAGCATTAAGAGAAGATGGCGAATCAGAGGAAGTTATTCGTCTTATCAAAAAAATCAGAAAAGTAAAAGTTTACACCGTACAAAATGCTTCTGATAAAATGGTTGCTCAGTTTTCTAGACAATCTTTTGGCAATAATTTACAAGAACTGATGAGTGTAAACAGTAAAGATTCTAAAATTAAAATTATGTCTGCAATTACAGATTCAGATACTATGATTAAGGATTTACTGATTACCGTGAGAGACGACAAAGAGTTGGTTTACGTAAAAGTTTTAGGAAAATTTTCTTTGGATGACATCTCAAGAATCGCAGAATTATCTAAAAAGAATAAAGATACAGTTGCAAATAATTAAAATAAAAACTGCCTATTCTGAGGCAGTTTTTTTAATATAATAAATGATAAACTTTCACTTTTTTATCATTTTCAAAATAGTTGACAATGTAAATATCATTAAATTTTTCGTCTGGAATATCTTTGAACAAAGGTTGCTGAATTAATTCATTGAGCAAAACTGGGTTGGTGTTAGAATGTCCTGAAATAATATTGACTCCAGTATTTTTAGTCAAATCATTTTTCACAAATTCAGAAATCTCTCTTGGATTATAAATTTTCAAATCTAATTTCTTCTCTAAAATCAAAGGCTCTAAAGTTTCTCGAGTTCTGAAAAAATCAGTACTAAAAGCATTCTGAATTTTTACTTTTTTGAACAGTTGAGCTAAACGATTAGCTCTTTCTTTTCCTGCTTCAGAAAGATGAGGATTTTTGCCATTATTTTCTTTCTCACCATGTCTTACGACAATACAAACCAAAGCTTTTTTATCAATAATTTGCTTTATATTTTTAGATGTCGCTTTACCCACAAAAACAGTATCTACTTTTTGCTGTGCAAAAGTAAAATTGAAGTTCAAAAGAAATAATAAAAGAAAAAAAGCTGTCTC
>CAZHCK010000035.1:0-25307 GCA_964530915.1 uncultured Cloacibacterium sp.
GTTAATAATTGTGTAACATTCCCTTAAAATACTGTAAATTAGGATAATATAATTTAAAGTAATTTGCTAGGATTTTCTTAAACACTTGATTTTAAAGCTCATTTAAAAAATCGATTTTAAAATTTAATCCACAATTCACATTTAAAGTGTTAATTTTGTAGAAATAATAAGAATAAAATGAAAAAAATAGCAATCGCCGCAGATCACGCAGGCTATGAATACAAGGAATTTGCAAAGAAACAATTAGAAGGAAAATATGAATTGGTAGATTTTGGAACCCATGGTTTAGATTCTGTAGACTATCCAGATTTTGTACATCCTGCTGCAAGTGCTGTAGAAAACGGAGATTGTGAATTTGGAATTTTATTTTGTGGGAGCGGACAAGGCGTACAATTAAGTGCCAATAAACACCAAGGAATAAGATGTGCTCTAGCTTGGATGCCAGAAATTGCAGAATTATCTCGACAACATAATAATTGTAATATGGTTGCAATGCCTGCCAGATTTATTGCCAAAGAATTGGCGCTAGAAATCATAGAGAAATTTCTCACCACCGATTTCGAAGGAGGAAGACATCAGAACAGAGTAGATAAAATCACTTGTAAATAAAACCATCTCCGACGAAAGTTGGAGATTTTTATTTAAATTTATAAATATTAAAAAACACTAAAACATATATGAAACAACAACATAAATCACAAAAACAAGACCAGAAACTTCGCGATATTGGGAAGCTTATTCTGCGTTTTATGAATAAAAAAGCGTCTAAAATTTACAATTATAAGCAGATTGCAGACGGAATAGAATATAAAAATCCTAGACAAAGAGAACTCGTCATTCAGGCACTTCATAAATTGAAAGCCGAAGATAAAATCAAGGAAACAGAGAAAAATAAATACATTGTAAACCTTCAAATTACCGATACTTTAACAGGAGTTATCGATTTTGCAGCCAATGGAAATGCTTATGTGAAAGTAGAAGATGTAGAAGATGACATTTTTATTCATCAAAAAAATGTAAAAGATGCGTTGCAAGGAGACACGGTTCTTATCGTCACCTATCATTTCAAAGGAAAAAAATTAGAAGGTTCAGTTTTAGAAGTTTTAGAACGTGCTAATGATACTTTTGTAGGGACTTTTCAGTTTGTTCCGCATAAAGATTTTGGATTTGTAGTCATTGATAAAAAACAAATCAATAATGACTTTTTCATTCCAAAAAATAAAATAAACGGCGCTAAAGATGGCGAAAAAGTAGTGGTAAAAATGCTGAATTGGGATGCGAATTCTAAAAATCCAGAAGGAGAAATTATTCAAGTTTTGGGACTTCCTGGTGAACATGAAACTGAAATCCATTCTATTCTTGCAGAATATGGTTTACCTTATGAATTTCCACCAGAAGTAGAAGCTGAAGCAGATAAAATTGATAGAAAAATTACTGCTGCAGAAGTGAAAAAACGCAGAGATATGCGTAAAATTCTTACTTTTACCATTGACCCAAAAGATGCGAAAGATTTTGATGACGCCCTTTCTTTACAGAAATTAGAAAATGGAAACTGGGAAATTGGTGTTCACATTGCAGACGTTTCGCATTATGTAAGACCTGGAACTATTTTAGATGATGAAGCCTATAATAGAGCCACTTCTGTATATTTAGTAGACAGAGTAGTTCCTATGCTTCCTGAGGTTTTGAGTAATGATGTTTGTTCGCTTCGTCCCAATGAAGATAAATTCACATTTTCTGCAGTTTTTGAACTCAATGACAAAGCTGAAGTTCAAAATCAATGGTTCGGAAGAACGGTTATTCATTCAGACAGGAGATTTACTTACGAAGAAGCGCAAGAACGAATTGAAACGAAAACAGGCGAATTGGCGGAAGAAATACTGGTATTAGATAAACTCGCTAAAATTCTAAGGAAAAATAGAATTAAAAATGGAGCAATTACTTTTGACAGAAGTGAAGTAAGATTCAATTTAGACGAGAATAATGAACCTATTGGTGTTTATTTTAAAATCAGCAAAGATTCTAATCATTTGATTGAAGAATTTATGCTTTTGGCGAATAGAAAAGTATCTGAATTTGTTTCACTAACTAAAAAAGGGGAAACTACAGGAAATACTTTTGTGTATAGAGTTCACGATGATCCTAATCCTACAAAATTAGAAGCATTGCGAGAATTTGTAGGAACTTTCGGGTACAAAATGAATCTTGCCAACTCTAAAAAAGTAGCAGAATCACTCAACAAATTATTGAACGATGTAAAAGGAAAAGGCGAAGAAAACATGATTGAAACTCTTGCCATGCGAAGCATGAGTAAAGCAGTTTATTCTACCAATCCTATTGGGCATTACGGTTTAGGATTCGAATATTACTCGCACTTTACCTCTCCTATTCGTAGATATCCAGATTTAATCGCTCATCGTTTGTTACAGCATTATTTAGATGGAGGAAAATCTCCTTTTGCTGCAGAATACGAAGAATATTGCAAACATTGCAGTGATATGGAACGTCTCGCATCAGATGCAGAAAGAGATTCTATTAAATTTATGCAAGTAAAATTCATGGAAAAACATGTAGGAGAAGTTTTCGAAGGTGTGATTTCTGGAACTGCAGACTTCGGATTCTGGGTAGAAATTCCAGAAAACGGAGCAGAAGGTTTAATTAAATTGCGCGATTTAATGGATGATTCATACTTCCACGAACCAAAAACCCATTCTATCGTAGGAATGAGAACAGGTAAAACCTATCAATTAGGGGACACTATAAAAATTAAAGTGGTGAAAGCAAATTTGGTAGCTAAACAATTAGATTTTAAAGTGGTGGATTAATGCTATTCATCCCAAAGAATTAACTTTAAAATTTGTAAGATTTTAGTTCAAACAATAAGCAAAGTTTTAAAAAATATTAATCTTTAAATACTTATTTCTTACCTTTGTTAAATGCTTGAACTTATACTTTCGGCAATCGGATTAGGATTTATGTTGAGTCTTGTTTTTATAGGACCAATATTCTTTTTATTGATTGAGACTAGTTTTTGTAGAGGTCATCGTCATGCATTGGCATTAGATTTAGGCGTGATTACTGCAGATATTTTGTGTATTATAGCTGCTTATTTTGCCAGTGCAGATTTGGTAGAACTTATAGACAAACATCCAGGATTTTACAGAATTACAGCGCTTATTATTTTGGTTTACGGAATTTTTATGATGCTTACCAAAACTCAAATGCACGTTGCTAATGAGAAAAAAATCATCAGTCAAAATTATTTCAAAACCTTTGTTAATGGCTTCTTGTTCAATATTCTGAATGTAGGGGTTATTTTATTTTGGTTGGTTACCGTAATTTCGGTGAGAAATGAATATCCAGATTTGCAGAATTTCTTGCTTTACATCAGTTTAGTGATTGCGACTTATCTTGTGATAGATTTACTCAAAATATTATTAGCCAAGCAATTTCACTATAAATTGACCCAAAACTTAGCCAATAAAATCAGAAAAACTGTAGGGATTATTCTTATTATTTTTAGTTTTTTCATCTTTCTGCAGAGTTATAAAAAATTCAATCAATTTGATAAGCGTTTAGAAGAAGCAGAAAGCAAAGAAATCCTCTATCAAAAAGCAAAATGAAAAATATTATTTTCCCTAAAACTTTAAAAAAAGGTGCTCAAATAGCCATTATTTCTCCTGCAGGATTTGTAGAAGAAGCATCACTTCAGAGCACCATCAGTTTGATAAAATCAAAAGGCTACGAACCTATTTTAGGAAAATATACCCTTGGAAAATTTGAAAACGGTTACAACTATTCCGGAACCGAAAAAGAAAGAATTCAGGATTTAAATTGGGCTTTCAATAACCCAGAAATTTCAGCAATTTGGGCTTCTAGAGGTGGTTATGGTTGTCAGCATTTATTGAGATATCTCAAACTTTCAGAATTTAGACAACATCCGAAATGGTATATTGGTTATTCTGATAATACAGTCATTAACAGTTATTTACTGAAAAATAATTTCACTTCTATTCACGGACAAACCGTTAAAACAGCAAGTTTCGGGGTTTCTGAAGGAAGCTATGAGGATATTTTCAAAATTTTAGAAGGAAAAAAAATCCATTATTCCGTAGAAAAACATCAACTCAATAAAAAAGGAAAAGCAGAAGGAGAACTCATTGGCGGAAATTTAGCCTTGATTTATGCCCTTTTAGGAACTCCTTATTCTTTTGATTTCAAAGACAAAATTCTTTTTGTAGAAGACATTGGCGAGAATTTTTATGCGCTCGATAGAATGTTGATAAGCCTTGATTTAGCAGGAGTTTTCAGAAAAATTAAAGGATTAATTATTGGCGGAATGACCAATATGGGCGATGCAAAAGAAAATAAAAACTATGATGAACCTTTTGACAAATTCGCTTACGAAATCATAGCTCAAAGAATAAAAAAATACAACTTCCCTACTCTATTTGGCTTTCCAAATGGACATATTTTTGATAATAGACCTTTAATCATTGGCGCTAAAATAAAAATGGAAGTTGAGGAAAAAGTAAAGGTTGAATATTAGAAAATGTTTTATTTTTTTACTATAATCATACCGATGATAATAAGTTTTATAACTTATTTATGGTTAAGAAAACTAAAGAAAATTGATTCATTTATTAATTTCTTATTGATATTAGCTTTAATTCTTTGGTTTTATTCAATGGTCATTTATTATTTAGAAATAAAGCATATTTTGTCGATTGGATGGGTTTTTTACAGTTTAATTTTTTTCCTAATACCAACAAGTTTAATATTAGTTTTAATGTTAATTTTAAGAAAGCTAAAAAATGGCAGAACACAATGAATTTGGAAAACTTGCAGAAGAATTGGCAGAAAAATTTTTAGTTGAAAAAAATTATAAAATCTTAGCCAAAAACTTTCGTTTTCAAAAAGCAGAAATAGATATCATTGCAGAGTTTCAAAACCAAATCATCATTGTAGAAGTAAAAGCCAGAGCTACAGATGCTTTCATGCTTCCACAAGAAGCCATCAACAAAAAGAAAATTCGACTTCTAGTGGCTGCAGCCAATCAATTTTTAGAAGAAAATAACATTCATTTAGATACCAGATTTGATGTGATTTCTGTTTTGCCAAACGATAACGGAAAATTAGAAATCAGTCACATAGAAGATGCTTTTCAAAGCTTTGATGCCAATTAAGAACATAAATCTATAATTATAAAATGAAAACAATATTCATCACCGGTGCAACTTCAGGAATTGGAAAAGCTACCGCAGAAACTTTTGCTAAACAAGGTCATAGATTAATCATTTGTGGTCGTAGAAAAGAAGTTTTAGAGCAATTACAAATCGAATTAAGCAATATTACAGAAGTGTACAGTTTGGTTTTTGATGTAAGAAACCAAGAAGAAGTAGAAAATGCCATCCATTCACTTCCAGAAGAATGGAAAAACATAGATGTTTTGGTGAATAATGCAGGAAATGCTCATGGTTTAGAATCGATATCCGAAGGAAATATTGCAGATTGGGATGCGATGATGGACGGAAATGTAAAAGGACTGCTTTATGTTTCTCAACCGATTATTAAAATCATGAAAGCAAGAAATACAGGTCATATCATCAATATTTCTTCGGTTGCAGCGAGACAAACGTATGCAAACGGCGTTGTATATTGCGCATCAAAACGCGCTGTAGACGTTATTTCCGAAGGAATGCGTTTAGAACTTACAGAATTTGGAATCAAAGTCACTAATATTCAACCAGGTGCTGTAGAAACTGATTTTTCTAAAGTAAGATTCAAAGGAGATGAACAACGTGCTGCAACTGTTTATGCGGGTTATGAAGCACTGAAAGCAGAAGATATTGCAGATGCGATTTCGTATTGTGTAAACGCGCCAGAAAGAGTTTCTATCGCAGAATTATGCATTTATCCAAAAGCACAAGCAGAACCAAGAACTATTCACCGTAAATAATTTGAAAATGTAATAATTTGAAGATTTGAAAATGTAAAACTATCTTTGTGAAAATTTTCAAATTCTCTCATCTTCAAATCTTCAAATTTTAGAAATGAAAATCCTCCATATAGAAACCTCGTCTAAAAACTGTTCAGTTGCCATTTCTGATGGCGAAGAATTATTATGTCTTTGCGAAGAAGTTTCAGAAAACTATAAACAGTCAGAATCACTACACACTTTTGTAGAATGGGCTTTAGAAGGCGCAGAAATTTCTTTGAAAGATATTGAAGCAGTTTCCCTTGGAAAAGGTCCAGGTTCTTACACTGGACTTAGAATTGGCGCAGCTTCGGCAAAAGGTTTTTGTTATGGTCTGAAAGTTCCTCTCATTGCTGTCAATTCTCTAGAAACGATGATAGAGCCGTTTTTAGGTCAAAACTATGATGTAATCATTCCATTAATCGATGCAAGAAGAATGGAGGTTTATTGCGCCGTTTTTGATGGGAATTCAGGGGAGATGTTGACGGAGACAGAAGCAAAAATCTTAGATGAACAATCTTTCAAAGAATTAGAAGGCAAAAAAATCCTTTTCGTAGGAGATGGAGCCAAAAAAGCACAGGAGATTTTACAAATTTCTGGAGCAGATTTTAATGAAAATGTATATCCATCTGCAAAATATCTCATCAAAAAATCGGTTGAGAAGTTCAACCGACAAGATTTTGAAGACGTGGCGTATTTCGAGCCGTTTTATTTAAAAGATTTCCAGGGCGTGAAAAAGAAATCCTAAATTATTTTTTAGGTTTTAAATCTTTTGGTTGTAGCGGATCATCTTGTTGCATTTCTTGCAAATTCCTTTGTTTAGAATTATTTTGCTGAATTCTTTCAGGATTTGTAGAGCTAGAATTCACATTCTGTGGCGCAACTGATGGTTCATTTTTCGGTGAAATAGGATTTCCATTATCATCAAACTGTTCCACTTTTATATCGCTTTTTAGATATTGAAGCATTTCCTTTGCTTTTATACCTTCAGGAGTTTTCGCATAATTCAGCATTAATTGTTCTAGTTGAAGAATCATGATTTCTTTTCCTGCAGTTTTTCCTGTGTTAAAGGCATTCAACAAGGTAAATTTAGGAACCAAAACATCTTTTGGATATTTCTGTAAAGTTTCTTCAATCAATTTTTTAGAATCGTCAAATTTTTCTTCGGAGTAAAGAGCAAAAGCTTGTGTATAGATTTTTTCTACCTCAGAATCAGAAGTGGTGAAATCTGCTTTTTTAGGATTTTTCACAAATTCTGCATAAGAAGTGTAAGGATATTTCTCTAAAATCAACTGTTTCGCACGTTCTGCAGCACTTGGATTTTTCTCATAATTCATAGAAAAAATCTGATACAATGCTTGTAATTCTGTTTCTTCATCGGTTTTAGAATCTACCAAATCGTACAATGTTTTGGTAGCTAAAGAAGTATTAGAAAAGAAGTTTTCGTACATTCTTCCCAGACCAAGACTTGCCGTATCTCTGTCTTTTTTGAGCGCTAAAATTTCTTCTGTTTTGGTCGGAATTTTCTCAATGTAGAAATCAGGTTCATATCTTCTAGGATCTGGAGCAGCCGTAATTCCGAGTGCTTCATTTTTAAGATCTTCTATAGAATTCATCTTGGTTGAAGTTCGCCAGTTGTCTGTAAGCGCTCTATTTCCCCAGATTTGCTTAAATTCTTTTTCGCCTTTAGAAATATTGGCTTGATTGGCAAAATAGAAGCCTTTACTTCCATTAAAATCTAAGAAAGAATTATTGTTATCTGTATTTCCTAGTAAGGCAAAATCTACGGTTTCTACTCTATTTTTGCTTTCTTTTTCTGCTTTTTTACGTTCGAGTTCTTCCTTAGCTTCTTTGGCTTTTATGCCTTCAATATGTTTGTTGAAAAAGGCAATTCGCTCATCATTAGACATTTTAGTCAGTTTCAGAATGCTGTCATTCTTTTTGATGAGATAATAATTTTTAGAAATGTCTTTTATGTTTTCGGTAAGCGATTTCAGTTCTTCTTTTGCAGGTGCATAATTCATCGCAGCATAAGCAGAATCGTAATAAACACCAGCACTTAAGTAGTCATTATCTTCAAAAAACTTTTTCCCGATTTCATAGTAAGCCAAACCTCTAACTTGAGGATCAGATACTTTTTCTTTAATAGATTTCTGGAAAAATTCTTGCGCTTCTTCCTTTTTACCAGCTTTTTTCGCCATTAAACCAAGCGCATAATAGAATTCATTTTTTCTAGAGGTATAGGTTCCTTTTTTACTGATTTTTTCCAAATATTCTTTTGCGCCTTCGTAATCATCGTCTTTTCCGTTGAAAGTTTTGGCAATTTCTACTTGAGATTTTACTTCAAATTCAAAATTTCTGGCGTTTTTATAAGCAGTGACGAAACTTTCTCTCGCTTCTTCATTTTTGCCGAGATTGGCAAGAATTTGTCCACGAAGAAAAGCGATTCTGCTTCTTAATTTTTTGTTTTTATTAAGTTTGTAAGCACTTTCTAATTCTGTTACTGCTTCTTCTTTTTTACCAGCGTTTAAAAGCATTTCTGAATAGAAAATACTGAGTAATTTTTTCTCAGATTTTTTGAGTTTTTTATTTTCTTTCAGTTCACGGAAGGTTTCATCTGCACGGTAATAGTCCTTCATTTTTCCGTAAGTGTAAGCTTCATAAACCTTGGCTAAAGAAAGTCTCTTGTCTTTTTTATAAATTTTTTGAACCGTATTAAGTGCGTCAAGTGCTTCTAAAGGCTTGTTTTGGAACAATCTTGCTTTTGCTAATACAAGATAAGCATCAAAAATAGTTTTGTTTTTTTCTACCCCTTTAAACATCATCGAATGTTTATCAATCGCTTTTTGAGCCTTCATTTCTGCGATTTCTAAAGTGCTAATTCCAGTATTGGCAACAGAAGCTCCAGTTTCGGTGTCATCTCTGTAAAAATCTTCTGGTGCTACTCCTTCTTCGTTATCAGAAACGCCTAAATTTTCCATTTGAGCAGAAGAAATTTGCTCTTCGTAAGTGAGTAATTTAATGTAAGGCGCATGAAAATTATCTCGATAAGATTTATCTCGCTGTTTCAATTCGGCATTGAGCGCTTCTTCTCCATTGAACAAAACATTGTAAAAAGTGGTGAAACCTTGATATTTACGGTTCAAATAGCCATCTTTTCTTGACGAACAAGCCAAAAAAACTGCAGAACCTAAAGCGAGAAGTATATATTTTTTCATGGAGTGTTTTAATAACTGAAATTGCCACAATTTATTGTGATTGAGGCATAAAAACATTCAGTAAAAATAAGGAATTTTTTAGAAACCTAAATCTTTTAAAGTTTCGTAAACCAAATGTGTTGGCAATCCCATAATTGTGTAAAAACTGCCGTTGATTTTTGAGATTTTTGCCATGCCTAACCATTCCTGAATTCCGTAGCTTCCGGCTTTGTCAAAAGGATGATAATTTTCGATGTAAAAATTGATTTCTTGGTCAGTAATTTCTGAAAATTCTACATCTGCTATATCAGTTTTAGTGATAATTTTTTCAGAACTTTTAAATGAAACAGCGGTGTAAACTTGGTGAGTTTTCCCTGACAAATGTTGAAGCATTTCTAAAGCTTCTTCCCTATTTTTAGGCTTTCCGAGAACTTTTCCTTCAAAGGTAACAATGGTATCAGAAGTGAGCAAAATTTCATTTTTTTCTAAATTTCTATAAGCATCCGCTTTGAGTTCAGAAAGGTATCCTGCAATATTTTCTACGTATAAATTTTCTGGAAAAACTTCGTCACAATCTATAGAAACCACCTCAAAATCAAAACCTAAACTTTGTAAAAGTTCTTTTCTTCTGGGTGAATTAGAGCCGAGTAATATTTTCATTTACGATTTTAGATTTTAGATTTTAGATTTTAGATTTTAGATTTTAGATTTTAGATTTTAAAAAGATATATAATTTACAACTTTTAATACAAACAGGAAAATTGTTTTCACTTTTTACTCTCCAATTCTCCCACTCTACCATTTAAATAGACTGCGTATCATCATCAATCCAAGTTCCCTGTACTTTCATGACTTGTTCTATCACGTCTCTTACAGCACCTTTTCCACCATAAATAGGAGAAATATAGTCCGAAATTTCTTTCACTTCTGCCACAGAATTTGGAGGACAAGCTGCAATTCCAGAAATTTTCATCATTTTGATGTCTGGAATATCATCTCCCATCGTAAGAATTTCTTCGTTTTGAAGATTATATTTGGCTTTAAACTCTTCGAATTTTTCTAATTTATGATGCACTTTTGAATAATAATCAGTGATACCCAAATAATGTATTCTGTGACGAACCATTGGGTCATCTCCACCAGTAATCACACAGATTTTATAGTCTTTTTTCAATGCTTTTACCACTGCAAAACCATCTAAAACATTCATTACTCTGCACATGTTTCCTTCTGGCAATAGATAAACGCTACCGTCCGTGAAAACACCGTCTACATCAAAAACAAAGGCTTTTATATTTTTTAATTTTTCTAAATGACTCATAAAATTTAAGATTTGAGATTTAAGATTTGAGATTTGAGATTTTGAAAAAAAGTTATTCGTACATCTAAAATCGTACATCTAAAATCAATGATACATTTTCTTTATCGATTCGTTTAAGGTTTTATAGATTTTTAGTTTTTCTTCATCGGTTAATAAAGATTCATGAAGTTTCAGCACTTTTTCATCATTTCTGATGGCTGGTCCGGTTTGTGCTAATTTCGGTTCTAATTCATGAATTTTCTGGGTAGTTTCGTCAATCAATGGCAAAAAATAATCAAACGGAATTCCTTGACTATCAGAAATTTCCTTGGCTCTCGCGTACAAATGATTCACAAAATTACAAGCAAAAACCGCTGTCAAATGAATATATTTTCGTTTTTCATCATTGGCGTGCATTACGTTTTTAGAAATTTTTGAGGCTAAATTTTTCAAAATATCTTCGTCATTTTCGTTTTCTGCATCTATGAAAAATGGAATTTTAGAATAGTCTAAATTTTTAGATTTTGAAAAAGTTTGAAGCGGATAAAAAACTGATTTTCTGTAATTTCCACTCAATGCTTCACGTGAAACAGAACCAGAAGTATGTGCAACCAAAGCATTTTCATTTTTGATGAGAGATGAAACTTCAGCAATCGAAGAATCACTCACCGAAATAATGTACAAATCAGCATCAGCAAGCGTTTCTGTAGAAAAAGGAATGGAAAATTGCCCCGAAATTTTCTGAAGTTCGGTGGTATTTCTTCCAAAAATTTGAGAAATAGGAATTTGAGCTTCGGTAAAAGCTTTTGCTAAGTGAAATGCCACATTTCCAGAACCGATGAGTACAATTTGCATAGAGCAAAGATAAGAAATACAAGTATTTATTGAGATTAAAATTTAAACATTAAGTCTCTATTAAGGGATTAAGTTCATTAAGAAAACATCTAAGATGTTTTTAAAAAATTAATAAAACTATGAATGAACTTAAATCTAAATTTTCTTCAAGATTTCAGAAATTTCTATTTGATTAAGGCAAGCATAATCACCACGGAAACAAGGTTTATTGCCAAAAACAGAACAAGGTCTGCATGTTAAATCTATAATTTCTACAATGTCATTTTCGGACTGTCCGTATCCTAAAAATCCAGCGAAATAATGGGTAGCTCCCCAAACCGAAACCACTCTAGTTCCCACCAAACTTGCCAAATGCATATTCGCAGAATCCATAGAAATCATGAGTTCTAACTCAGAAATTTTCTGAAGTTCTTCTTTTAGCGAAAGTTTCCCAGCGAGAGAAGTTACATTTTCTAACTCTTGCTCCCATTTTGATAGAATTTCTACTTCTTTTTTTCCGCCACCAAAAAGATAAATTGGATGATTTTTAGAAAGCGTTTTTACCAATTCTAAAGATTTTTCAATGGGGAGCATTTTTCCTGCATGTTGAGCAAAAGGAGCAAATCCAATTCCAGATTTTTGTTGAGATTTTGGAAATAATTGATGAGAAAGGTTTAGTTTAAAACCTAATTTTCTGAAAACATCTGCATAGCGTTCTGTGGTTGGTTTCAGTGGTTTTTTAACTTTATTTTCCTTTCTCGTAAGTAATTTTTTTTCGGTTCTTCCTTTGTCAAGCGTTGCCGTTTTTTTGAAGAAAAAACTCAGAATTTTAGTGCGCAAAACATTGTGCAAATCGGCTACAAAATCTGGCTGAAATTCCTTTTTCAGTTCTAAAGCCAATTTTCTAAGCCCAAAAAATCCTTTGTAATCATCTAGATTTACGCCACGAAAAGTCAATCGCTCTACTCCATCGAATAAATCAGCAAAGTTTTTTCTAGAAACGAAAACAATTTCTGTGTCAGGATTTTGCGCCAAAAATTCTTTCAAAACAGGCACAATCATCGCTACATCTCCAAAAGCGGAAAAACGATATGCTAAGATTCTTTTCACGATTTTAACTGAAATGCAACCGCGTAAAACTTAATTTGTTTCGTCATTGCCATCAAACCATTGGCTCTGGAAGGCGATAAAAACTCTTGCAAACCGATTTTTGAGATAAAATCAAAGTCAGAATCCAAAATTTCTTGGGTAGAATGACCGCTGTAAATTCTCACCAAAAGCGAAACAATTCCTTTCGGTAAAATCCCGTCAGAATCTGCATTGAAGAAGAGTTTTCCTTCTTTGAATTCGGCGTCTAACCAAACTTTTGACTGACAACCTTTAATCAGATTTTCTTCTGTTTTTTTGTCTTCAGGCAAGCCTTTCAGTTCTTTTCCCAAGTCTATAATGTATTCGTATTTCTGTTCCCAATCGTCCAGAAACTCGAATTCTTCTATAATTTCTTGTTGTTTTTCTTGAATTGTCATGGTACAAAGATAAATCTTTTTTGTGGGAAGCTTGAGGTTGAACTTTTTAATTATTACTGATTTTGAGTTCGTCATTGTTCATTCTTCTTATAGAATAACTTTTCATGTTATTATTCTCCATAAACTCAATAATATTATACATTGTATCTCCTTTCAATGTATCATTTTTCAAAGCAAATGATATTTCAAGTGGAATTCTGCCATCATTATAAATTTGTTTTTTATAATTACTTAAAACTTTGCAGATTTCTCTAGTTTCTATTGGTTTAATTTTCTTTAATTTAGAAATACTTTCATTTACAGCATTAATGGAATCTTTAACGGTCATTGGTGGAACGTTTCCACACATTAATATTTGAGGTTCGAGATAATTTATCAAATAATAAGATTGCTTTTCATTGATTACTAAAAAATGGACTGCTCCAATATGATAATCTTCATTATAATGTTTGTTTTTTATTATTCGTAATTGTTCTCGATTAGGAGAACGTGGAATATTGTCAATACTATCTATTTTTTTGTTATTCTCTGAAACACTAAAATATTTTTTATGAACGATTAAGCTAGAATCCTTCTTTTTAATTTTTTCAGTACAACTTAATAAGATAAAAAGATTAATAAAAATCAGAATTATTTTTTTCATGTTATTAGTTTAAAATTGCATGCAACACAAATATACAGATTGCATAGATTTTAATTCTATAATATTGGGAAAAATAAAACCTTGACTTTCAATACAATTTGATTAGAAATGGAATCTTTGTTTTAAAATGATTTCCCTACTCTTTCATAAAGTTCCAGAATTTTTGGAGCTTCATTTTCCCAACACAATTCTTGGGAAGCAATTTCTAATTGAGGTAGATAAGAACTTCTTCCCTTTTCTAAAACATTTTTTACTTTTTCTGCCAAATGTTTTGGTTCGTGTGAAGTGATGAATTCGCCTACGTGATAATTTTCTACAATTTTCTGCATTTCTGGGAATTTAGAAACCACTACAGGAACTCTGGCTTGTATGTAATCTGAGATTTTATTCGGAAGTGAGTAGTAATAACTTAAGCCTTTATTTTCTTCGATGCTTAAACCTACATCTGCTTTTTCGGTGATTTTTCTTAAATCATCTGGATGAAGATTTCCTAAGAATTTTACTTTATTTTCTAGATGTAAATTTCTCGTAAGTTGTTGATATTCTTCTAAAAAAGGACCTCTTCCTGCAATGTGAAATTCTGCATTTTCTATAAATTGCATCGCTTCAATCATCTTATCAATTCCTCTAGAATAATTGATGGTTCCTTGGTAAAGAATGACTTTTGGTTGGTTTTCAACGAAATTCTTCGGTGATTCTGATTTTTGAGGAAAATTTCTAATGACAATGGGTCTTTTAATCTTATAATTGGTCTCAAACCAGTTGGCATAAGAATCATTAGCCGTGATAAAATATTTGATTTTTCTAATCAAAGCATTTTCCAGAAGTCTCCAAACATGCTGAACCCAACGATTGGTAACGGTTGGCATTTCGGTAAAAATTTCGTGACTATCCCAAACTAAAGGAATTCCTTTGATTTTTGAAACCAGATAATTGGGTAATAGTGCGTCTAAATCGTTGGCATGAAGAATTGTATTTCGGTCGGCTTTTTTCAGTAATTCAAAGAATAATTTCCACTGAAATTCTAAATAAGCGAAACGTAATTTTTTGGAATGTAAAGAAATTCTTGAAAATGGATAAGGCCTTTTCATTTCGGGATTTCCGCCCCAATTATTTCCTATTACTTCTATTTGGTAAGCATTTTCGTGCAAGGTTTTGCAGAATTTTTCCACACGCTGATCGGTGTATAAATTATTGAAAACGCTTACCAAAATTTTCATTATAAAAAACTTTTAATCGTGTTTTATTAGATGATAAAGTTGTATAACGCAAAGAATTGCGTTAGGAATAATGATAGGCCACAACATTCCGCTGAAAACACCATAAATTACAAAAGCGATGCAACCGATAAGATTAATCACTCTTATTTGTTTAATGTTTTTCACCATAAAGCTCAGCACTACAAAGAATGATGCAGCATAACCTACATAATTTGCCCAATTTGCGTCCATTTCAAAAAAATTTAAGACGACAAAATTACTAATTTCCTGCTATTAATTTTGTAAAATAATGTCATAAAGTCATAATATGAGTTTGGTAAAGTATTTGTAACTTTGATTTACGAAATCAATTCATATTGACTTCATTAGAATTTTATTGAGAGAAATTATCATGGAAAATAAATTTTCAGAAGGCTTAACTAAAGTCTTCAAACATAGTAAAAGCGAAGCAAAACGTTTGCATAGCGAATTTTTATCTACTGAACATTTCTTACTGGGAATTATTCAGACGGATAATTCTGCTAAAGAAATTTTAGAAAATCTTCAGGCTGATCTTACTCAGATTCGCAGAAAGATTGAAAATATGAACGTAAATACCAATCCTTTTTCAGAAGAGAAGGAGAATGTTTCTTTCACCAAATTAGCAGATTATGCTGTAAAAAGAGCAGATTTAGAATGCAGACAATATAGAGCTTCAGAAATTAATACTGTTCATCTTTTGTTAGGAATTCTCTATAAAATGGAAGATCCTACTACCAATATTTTAAGTGCTTACGAAATTGACTATGATAGCGTAGCTAAAGAATATCAAGCAATGCTTAAAAACTCTGGTCAGTTGCCAAAAAGTTCTGCGTATGATGATGATGAAGAGCGTGAAGAATATGGTCAAATGAAAAAACCTACGGGAAATCTAGGAACAGGAAAAAGCAAAACACCAACTTTAGATAATTTTGGTAGAGACCTTACTGCGCTTGCTTCTGAAGGGAAATTAGACCCTGTAATTGGTAGAGAAAAAGAAATTGAAAGGGTATCTCAAATTCTGTCAAGACGTAAGAAAAACAATCCACTTTTGATTGGGGAACCAGGAGTTGGTAAATCTGCGATTGCAGAAGGATTAGCTTTAAGAATCAATCAGAAAAAAGTGTCTAGAGTTCTGTTTAACAAGCGTGTAATTACGTTAGATTTAGCAAGTCTAGTTGCAGGAACTAAATACAGAGGTCAGTTCGAAGAGAGAATGAAAGCGATTATGACCGAGCTAGAGAAAAACAGAGATGTCATTCTTTTCATTGATGAGTTGCATACGATTGTGGGAGCAGGAAGTTCTACAGGAAGTCTTGATGCTTCTAATATGTTTAAACCTGCTTTAGCAAGAGGCGAAATTCAATGCATCGGTGCGACTACTTTAGACGAATACCGTCAGTACATCGAAAAAGATGGTGCTTTAGAAAGACGTTTCCAAAAAGTAATGGTAGAACCTACTTCTGTAGAAGAAACCATTTTGATTTTGAATCAAATTAAAGACAAATACGAAGATCACCATAATGTAACGTATACAGACGAAGCGATTGCAGCTTGTGTAAACCTTACTTCGAGATATATTACCGATAGATTCCTTCCAGACAAAGCGATTGATGCGATGGACGAAGCAGGTTCTAGAGTGTATATCAAAAATATGAAAGTTCCTACTGATATCATTGAGCATGAAAAGCAAATTGAAGAAATTAAAGAACTGAAACAAAAAGCGGTAAAAGCTCAAGATTATCTAGAAGCGAGAAAATTAAAAGATGAAGAAGAGCGTTTACAACTAGAATTGGCAGTGGCTCAAGACAAATGGGACAAAGAAGTGAAGGAGAAAAAAGAAGTGGTGACCGAAGAAAATGTAGCTGAGGTAGTTTCGATGATGTCTGGAGTTCCTGTAACAAAAGTGGGCAAAAACGAGATGGATAAATTAGCCAATATGGATAATTTACTCAACGGAAAAGTGATTGGTCAAGAAGATGCTGTGAAAAAAGTGGTGAAAGCCATCCAAAGAAATAGAGCAGGTCTTAAAGATCCAAACAGACCGATTGGAACATTTATTTTCTTGGGAACAACAGGTGTTGGTAAAACCGAGTTGGCAAAAGTAATGGCTCGTGAATTATTCGATTCTGATGATGCATTGATTAGAATAGACATGAGTGAATACATGGAGAAATTCGCAGTTTCTAGATTGGTAGGAGCGCCTCCAGGATATGTAGGTTATGAAGAAGGCGGACAATTAACCGAAGCGGTTCGTAGAAAACCTTACGCTGTAGTTTTATTAGACGAAATAGAAAAAGCACACCCAGATGTTTTCAATATTTTATTGCAAATTTTAGATGAAGGTCACGTTACCGATTCTTTAGGAAGAAAAGTGGATTTCAGAAATACGATTATCATCTTGACTTCTAACATCGGAACCAGAGATTTAAAAGACTTCGGTGATGGAGTAGGATTCGGAACTTCTGCTAAAAAATCGAATACAGATGCAAGAGCAAGAGCAACTATAGAAAACGCTCTTAAAAAGGCTTTTGCGCCAGAATTCTTGAACAGAATAGATGATATTATCATCTTCAATTCTCTTGAAAAAGAAGACATTAAGAAAATCATTGACCTTGAGTTAAATAAATTGTACAAACGTCTGGAAAAACTAAACTACAAAGTAGAATTAACAGACGAAGCCAGAGATTTCATCGCAGAGAAAGGTTGGGACAAAGATTTTGGAGCAAGACCTCTAAAACGTGCCATCCAAAAATATATAGAAGATTTATTGGCAGAAATGTTGGTAAACAAACAATTCTCTGAAGGCGAAACCGTAGTTCTAAAACTAAACGAAGCCAAAGATGCTTTAGAAGGTGAAACCCAAAAGAAATCTAAACAAAAAGCATAAAAAAAACCTCCGAATTTTCGGAGGTTTTTTATTTTTTTAAAAGGTTCTACAACCCAAAAACCACCCCAATACTAGGCACAAATCCACTGCTGAAAATACTGCTGTTTTGTTTCCAAAGTACGTTATACATTCCGCCAATCTGCAAATAAGAATTGTTGCCCATTCTTTGCATATAACCGCCACCAATATAAAGTGCCGCTTCGTTTGAACTGTATTTTTCTTCTGAAGATTTTACTTTTTGACTGATAAAATATTCCTGAAATTGAGAACCCAAATAGAAATTTCTGCCCAAATAATAATTCACAAATGGTCCAATTCCAAACAAAGTGGAGTAAGAATAAGATGAGTTTTGCCAATTGAGGCTTCCCATCAAACCTGCTTCTAAATTCTCAGAAATTTTATAGCCTACTCTTGGTGCAATATGTACTGCAATGCCGCTATTACTGCCAAAACCGCCAGTTAAACCAGCATAACCACCAAAAGTCCATTTAGAGTTTTGCGTAGGTGTTTCCACTTGAGAAAATGCCGAAAAAGACATCAGCATCAGAAAGAAAAGAGATAATTTTTTCATTTTTAGAAAATTTCTATAATTCAAATTTAGCAGAAAAATTTCAAATGAGTTTTTAATTCGTAATTTTGCAATCGTAAAACTTTCCCTTAACGAAAGCGTAACTCAATTATGAAAATAGTAGTCGGTTTATCAGGAGGTGTAGACTCCAGCGTTGCAGCGTATTTGTTGCAGAAACAAGGTCACGAAGTCATCGGACTTTTTATGAGAAATTGGAATGATGCTTCCGTAACTTTAGAAGATGAATGTCCTTGGATTGAAGACAGTAATGATGCCCTTTTAGTGGCGAAAAAACTGGGAATTCCGTTCCAAGTGATTGATATGAGCGAACTCTACAAAGAACGCATTGTAGATTATATGTTTGCCGAATATGAAAAGGGTAGAACGCCGAACCCTGATGTTCTATGTAACCGAGAAGTAAAATTCGATGTTTTTCTAGAAACCGCACTTTCACTAGGTGCAGATAAAGTAGCAACAGGACATTACGCCAGGTTAGATTCTTTCACCAACGAAAATGGAGAAGAAGTATATCAACTTTTGGCAGGAAAAGATAACAACAAAGACCAAAGTTATTTCTTGTGTCAATTGAATCAAAAACAACTTTCCAAAGCGCTTTTCCCGATTGGTGAACTCACCAAACCAGAAGTAAGAGAAATTGCCAGAGAAATGGAATTGGCAACTGCGGATAAAAAAGATTCTCAAGGTCTTTGTTTCATCGGGAAAGTAAGTTTGCCGACTTTTCTTCAACAGCAATTAAAAGCCAAAGAAGGTGAAATTGTAGAAATTTTCAGTGATTTTGCTGAATATCACAAAGAAAAACCTGAATTTTCTTCAAAATTAGAAGAGTTAGAATATTTGTCTGCAAAAATCCATTACAACAAATCTGACGGAAAAGTGATTGGCAAACATCAAGGTGCGCAATTCTATACGATTGGTCAAAGTAAAGGCTTGGGAATTGGCGGACATAAAGAATCTTGTTTTCTCATTTCCAGAGATATGGAAAATAATTTGGTTTATGTAGGAGAAGGAAGAAATTTCCCAGGATTATTTAGAAAAGCCTTGAAAATTGACAATTCAGAATTGCATTGGGTTCGTGAAGATTTGCGTTTAAAAAACGGAGAATCTATGGAAGTAATGGCGAGAATTAGATACCGTCAACCTCTAGAAAAAGCCACACTTTATCAGTTTGAAGAAGGATTTTTCGTAGAATTCGAAAATCCACAATCTGCGATTGCTGAAGGACAGTTCGCAGCTTGGTATGTAGGCGAAGAATTATTAGGAAGCGGAGTGATTTCTTAGAAAGTAGAAATTTATATTTACTTAACAATTTTATCTTTAAATATAATTTTGTTATTAAATAATAATTGATATTTTAATTAATTAATTAATTCTTATTAAATTTTTTATGTAAATTTGTTTAATTATTTTTTTTTAATTAAATAGTCATGGAAAATTTTAAAGCAGGAAATTATATTAATCAAGGATATTATAAAAGCTTTCAACCGAACTTTATTAACAAAGATTGGTTAATAAATGATTTAGAAATCCTTTCTCTTTTGAGTAAAGCAGATCGAAATATTGGTAAGTTGGATACTTATTCTCAATATGTAAATGTAGATTTATACATTAGTATGCATATAGTAAAAGAAGCAACACAGTCTTCTAAAATAGAGGGTACCCAAACAAATATGGAAGAAGCTTTTCTTGACAAAGAAGATGTGTCTTTGGAAAACAGAAACGACTGGGAAGAAGTTCAGAATTATATTTCAGCAATGAAATCGGCAATAAAAGATTTAGAAAGTCTTCCTATTTCTTCTCGATTAATTAAAAAAACACATAAAACATTACTTTCTGGAGTAAGAGGAGAATATAAATTGCCAGGGGAATATCGCAAAAGTCAAAATTGGATAGGAGGTGCAACGATAAATGATGCTGTTTTTATTCCGCCAATTCATACTAGTGTTGATGAATTGATGTCTGATTTAGAAAAATTTGCTAATGATGAAATGAACTATCTTCCTGATTTATTGAAAATAGCAATTATACATTATCAATTTGAAACCATACACCCATTTTTAGACGGAAATGGAAGAATAGGAAGGCTTTTGATTCCAGTTTATTTGGTAAGTAAAGAAATTTTAAGCAGTCCAATTTTATATCTTTCTGATTTTTTTGAAAAAAATAGAACGATTTATTACGATAACTTAATGCGAGTAAGGACTCATAATAATTTGAAACAGTGGATAAAATTTTTCTTAGTTGGAGTAATAGAAACTTCAAAAAAAGGAGTCGAAACATTTGATGGAATATTGAAACTTCAAAAAGAAATTGATGAAAAATTACACTCATTTAAAGGAAAAACAGATGATGCTAGAAAAATAATTTCTATTTTGTATCAAAATCCGATTATTGATGCTCAGAAAGTGGAAAAGATAATTGCAAAATCTCATATGTCAGCATATAAACAGATTTCTATTTTAGAAAATTTAGGAATCATAAAAGAAATCACTGGAGGACAAAGAGGAAAAATTTATGCTTTCCAAGATTATCTTAAATTATTTAAAAGCTAAAAGCAGTCATTTAAGGCTGCTTTTTTTATGTTTAGAATAAGAAAAAACCTTATCAATAAAGGCTTTTAAGCAATAAAAACTTTTATTTTGAAGTTATAATTAAAATGATGCTTATGAATTACAATGAACTCTATGAAATTTTAAAAGAAAACTTTGAAAAAGAAGGAAATTTCAAAACAATTGAAGACTTAAATGTAACGATAGAAACCATTCATTTTCATTCTAAAAAAGCAGATTTACTCAATGGTTCTTTTTCTACCACATCCTGCGAAAAACACCAAACACATTTCAAGGAAAGCAATGAAAATCAAATACTTTATGGGTTTTCTAGCATTGATGTGAAAGATTTTGACATCGAAAGAAATAAGCATTTTGATTATTATATTCTCAAAAGAGCAGATGTAGAAGTTGCAGAAGGAACGCTCATTTTTTTCCATGGATTGAACGAGAAAAAGTGGGATAAATATTTACCTTGGGCTTATGAATTGGCTCAAAAAACCAAAAAAGCCATCATTCTTTTTCCGATTGCTTTTCACATGAACAGAGCCGAAGAAATCTGGAGTGATAGACACAAAATGGTAGAAGTAGCACAGTTCAGAAAGAAAAATTATCCCGAAAATACCAATTGTTCTTTTGTAAATGCAGCAATTAGTTCACGTTTAGAAGCGCATCCTCAGAGAATTTTTTGGTCTGGTTTTCAGACGTATTCAGATGTGATACAAGTAGTGAAAGATATTAGAAATCAGAAGATTAAAAGCATTTCTCCAGAAACCTCTATTGATTTATTTGGATATTCTATAGGTTCATTTTTATCGATGATTCTAAAAATGGCAGATCCAGAAGGAATTTTTGAAAACTCCAAACTCTTTTGTTTTTGTGGCGGAATGACGATTGATAGAATGTTCCCAATTTCTAAATACATTATGGATGCAAGAGCAGCTATAAAAATGCAAACGGTTTTTGCAGAATTATTGAGTTCAGATTTTCAGTCAGATGAAAGATTAGGTCATTTTCAGGACGAGAAATTACATCCGCAGGAAAGTTGGTTCAAAATGATGTTGAGGTACAATTATTTCCAAAAAGAAAGAGAAGAAAGAATTAAAAAATTGCATCATCAAATCAAACTCTATGTCCTTGAAAAAGATGAAGTTGCACCACCAATGGAAGCGCTCAATACTTTGCAAGGCGGTTACAGAAATATAAAAACTGAGGTAGAAATTCAGGATTTTCCTTATGAATATTCGCACATGGTTCCTTTTCCTTTAACCAATAAAATTCAGAAAGAAGTTACGGAAGCTTTTCAGCATTTTATCAATTCTGCGATTGAGTTTTATAATGGATAAATCCTTTTTAATTAAGAATTATTTTACCAACCAATCTTTAAAATCTTTTACTCTTTCTCTGCTCACTGTAATTTCTTCGGCAGGTTGCGCTTGCAACTCTACTTTGTAATTCGGTGAAGTATGAATGTTTTTGATACAATCTGAATTGATGATAAACTGTCTGTTTACTCGGAAAAACGTCTTTTCTTCTAACACTTCTTCTAGTTCATCTAAGGTAAAATCTGTAGGGAAACTGCGCTCTAAAGTCTGTGCGTAAACAATTTTATTTTCGGAATAGAAACAGCAAATTTCTTCGGTTTTGATGACCTTCAAATTATATCCAATTTTCACCAAAATTCTAGATAATTTCGGTTGATCTTCTTTGATTAAAGATTTCATTTCCAAAGCGTTGTGTGTTTCTTCGGAAGGCAAAAAACTTTTGAATTTTTCAATCGCTTTGGCTAAATCTTCCTCTGAAATAGGCTTGAGAAGATAATCTATGGAATTGAGTTTGAAGGCTTTTAAGGTATATTGATCAAAAGCAGTGGTGTAAATAATGAAACTTTTGGTAGGAACTTTCTCAAAAATGTCAAAAGATAAACCATCACCCAAAACAATATCTGAAAATATGAGTTTCGGATGTTCGTTTTTACTGAACCAATCTACAGCATCTTCCACAGAATGGAGCGTTGCAACCAGTTGTAAATCAGTGAAATTACTCAATAATCTTTCGAGTTTTCTAGCGGCTGGTTTTTCGTCTTCTATAATTACTACTTTCATACTTTCAAATTTCTATTTCTTTCCATCAATTCACGGATTTTCTTTTCTTCCCAGTTTTTTCCGAGGATAAAATTAGGTAAGAATACGGATAAACCATGCGCAAAAAGTCCAATTCCCCAAAGTCCAATTCCCCAAAATTGATTCTGCTGGAAAAATGTTTCAAAAGAATCGTATTTTATGGATGTTGACAAAATTAAAAACAAGTTGACCAAAACAAAAACCAAAGCGTGAATATAAAAACCTTTGATTTCTTTCACTCTTTTTCTAGCTCTTTCGTATTGAATATTTTTATCGTTTACAGGTTCCATTTTTTAATTTTTTTGTTTGTATTTCTCCATTAATTCTTTGGTTTTTCTTTCTTCCCAATTTCTGAAATAAGGTGTGAATAAATAAATTCCGTAACCCAAAAGAAAAATTCCCCACAAGATTACAATCCAAACGCTGTAATTTCTAGAAATATTAAGAAGATTCCCGTCATAATTTCGGCTAACTATGAAATAACCCACTGCTAAATATCCCAAAACCATGTAATAATACGTTCTGATGTCTTTTACTCTTTTTTGTGCTTTTTTGTAAGCAATTTGGTTGAATTTATCTTGATTTTCCATAGTTATTTCCATTTTCTAGCGTTTTCTTCTTCTTTTTCCATGTATTTTTTGATTTGGCATTCTTCCCAATCTGTTCCGATACCGAAAGTCTTAATTCCGTGAGAAATTACGCCAATTCCCCAACCTAACATTGGCCACCAAAACCAATGATATTTAGGTGAAGTTTGGAAATTAATAAAAATTAAAAATGGGATAAAAATGCAGTATGAAATTAAGTTTCCGTAGAAACCTTTGAGTTCTTCTACGCGTTTTGCGGCTTTTTCGTAAGCCAATTGTTCTTGTGATGGAGTATATGGATTCATGGAGTTCAATTTTTCTGTTAAAATAGGGAGTTTCACACGGAAGAAAGTTTCAGATTTTTCTACAAAGACATTTCTTTCGGTTAATAAATTATATCTCGAAACAATGTTTGCTAAACCTACTCCTGTAGATTTATTAGGTAATTCTCTGGTTTGCAGATTATTTTCGATGATGAGGTTTCCTTTTTCTGTAAATATTTTGATATTCAATGGTTTAGATGAGGTAGCAAAATTGTGTTTAATAGAATTTTCGAGCAAAAGTTGCAAAGAAAGTGGTACTACAAAACCTTTTTTGTCTTCCTCTGAAATGTAGAATTCAAAGGTTACGGCATCTTCAAATCTGGTTTTCAACAGTTCGCAATACGTTTTGGCAAAGTCTATTTCTTCTTCTACGGAAACCAGTTCCTTATCTTTTTGTTCCAAAACATAGCGATAAATTTTTGACATAGAATTGGTAAAACGTTGCGCTTGAACAGGATTTTCCTCAATCAAAGAATCTAAAACATTCAGAGAATTGAATAAAAAATGCGGGTCTAATTGATTTTTTAAACTTTCGAACTGTGCATTGGCAGATTTGGCGATAAGTTTTTGTTCTACTACTTCTTTTTTGGTAGAGTTTTTCCAAGCCGCCATAAAACCTCTAGCGTGACCAATTGCCGAAATCATAATCGCAAAATTGATGAAAAACCAATTTATGAAGTTCATCTCACCATTGAAGAATTTTTCTGGATTTTTGCCTTGTATAACAATGAAATTCAAGTAATTACAAAAATAAACCAGTGCGATATTCATCACCAAAGTTCCTACAATCGCAGCGATGGTTCTTTTGCGCGTTTCATCTGTCCACGAGAATTTAGAATCTAGATAATCGTTCAAAAAACCGTTTCCTAAACCTATGAAAAACGTGTACATTCCAGAAATAAGGAAAGTAACAGAGTACCTTTCGAAGGTTTTTTCTCCACCATCAATTAAGAAGATAAAAAGACTTACAATAATATTGATGTAGAGTAGGTTAAGCGCCGTTTTTTTGATTACCTCGAGTTTCATTTTCTAAAAATAATATTTTAAAATTATTTTTCGTTTAAAATTTCTTGGATTTTTCTTTCTTCCCAGTTTCTGCCTAAAAACAGCTCACCACCAAAAACCGATAAACCATGAGCCAATAAGCCGAAACCCCAGAAAAAAGCCGTGTAATAATTATCAATATCATTAAAACCTTTTCCGTCTGCAATCGCATTAGAGAAAATAATAAATACGTTTACCAATACGAAAACTAAAGCGTGCGTGTAAAAACCTTTGATTCTTTTTACGTGTTTTCTAGCGTTTTCTAGTTTCTGTTCTTGTGTTGTTTTGTACGTTTCCATAGTGTTTGAATTTTAAAAATTAATATTTTGTGATTGGGTTAAATTTCTTGATGTAAAGGTAGTTTTATAAGAGGCGCTTTCAAATTTTAGTTGACTGAACCGTCATTTTTGTATACTGAAGTGTAAAAAAGAGGTTGGTTTTTTAGTTAAAGAAAACTATAGAAAATAAAAAACCACGAAATTTTCGTGGT